>JBKCTS010000475.1:0-12100 GCA_046318695.1 Acidovorax sp. | reverse complement strand
GCGGCCCGGTAGGTATATCCGCCCGGCGCAGGTGACGGCGCAGGATAGGGAGCAGGAGACGTCGCAGGAGACGGCGCAGTCGCTGGGGGCGCGGGGGTCGGTGTTGGGGTTGGAGTTGGAGTTGTAGTTGGAGTTGGTGTTGGAGTTGGAGTTGGGGAGGGCGAATCGCCCCCACCGCACGCAGTCAACGCTGTCGAGGCAAGCAGTGTCGCCAGCCCGACCGTTGCGGCAGTCGATCCGCCTTCGGTACGATCGGTCGTTGCTCTCTCCACGGTCGCCTCGGACGCTATCGTGGCCAAAGTAGGGTCGGTTGAGTTTTGCATGTTCGTAGGGGTGGGAATCGCCTGCTTGCTGCGGCGCGGGTTACTTCAATACACACTTTCTTTTGTCTTAGGACACAAATGTCATCCAGGAAACATCTTTGTAACACTTTGTGGCCCCTGTGTGTCAGGCAGGGCGCCTTCTTGGTGTCAGTCATACAGGCGCGCAGTCTTTGAGCAGAAACCGGGCCAGAGCTGGCGCCTGGCGCCTGGCTGTTGCGGGATGGGACATTGGGCTTCAGCCGCGACCCTGGCTCGCGTTCAAGATACCCAACCCGGTGGCGCATGCCGCGATGGTTGTCGCCGCATCGGCAGGTGTTTCACGCCGGCGGCTGAGGCCTGGATCGACGTTTACGCCGCCGTCAGCGGGTTCATCCATGCCGCTGCGCGCGCGGCAGCAGCAGGCCGCTCATGCGCCAGACCAGTTCGCGCAGCGCCTGACGCAGCGCTGGCGACGGTGGCGACCGCAGCGGGTGCTCGCCCGCACAAGGGGCAAATGCGGCCCGCACAACCTCCTGCTTGGCCGCCGTGAGTGCGGCCCGATCGCGCGCCTGCAAGGCGGCCAGCAGCCGGTCGCGGTATCGCTCCAGGCGCTGTGCTTCGCGCTCGGACAGCGGCGGCGCGTGAACCACAGGGCGCTGTCCCTCGCCGGTCAGCAGGCAGGACGCTTGCGCCACCAGGTGCTGTGGCCAGGGCTCCTGCGGCGGCCTGTGCGGGGCGCCCAAGGGCGCGCTGCTCATGTCAGGCCTCCAGGCACGCTAGCGGCTTGGGTGGGCGAGGGCCGGGGCCCGCTGGGGGCCAGGCCGTACCAGTTGACCTTGCGGGTGAGCACCATCACCGCCGCCAGCACCAGGAACAGCGCCACGGAGCCCACGGCCAGGGCGGTTTGCTCGAGTTGGAGCAAGGTATACAGCAGGCCATACAGCAAGGCGATGCTGGCCGCCAGCGGCAGGCCACGGGCCATGCTGCCCAGGATGTGACTGGCGTAGTAGCCCAGCAGCAACACACAGGCCGCAGCCGCCACCGCATAGGCCACCCCAAAGGGCAGGTGTTCCGACAGGCTGACCAGCAGCAGGAAGAAGCTGCACAAGGCGCTGCCGACCAGCAGGTATTGCACGGGGTGGACGCGCAATCGCCCCATCAGCTCAAAGAGCCCCACGGCCAAGAAGGTGAGCGCGATGAAGAGCACCCCATACTTGATTGCCCGGTCGCTCAGCGAATACGGGTTGACCGGATCCACAAACGCAACGCTGAAGCTGTCTGCACAATCGCGCTGCGTGCCAACCGCCGCATGCGCTGCGCCGTCGATGGGCTCTGCCAGCTCGGCGGAGCACAGCTGCTTGCCCCCGGCAATGTCGGCCTGGGCCGTGGTGGCCAGCGACGACAGCCGCCAATCGGCCGTAAAGCCGTCGCCGCGCACCTCGCGCTGCGATGGCAGAAACCGCCCGCCGAACGAGGGGTGTGGCCAGCCACTGGTCATGTGCACCTCGGTGCTGTCGCCCAGCGGCACAATCGCCACACGCTCGGTACCCACCAGCTCCAGCTCCAGCGCAAGCTCCAGGCCATCGGTCTTGCCGCGCACGGCCTCGGGCAGTGCGGCATGCAGGCCCCGGCTGTACACCGGATGGAATGTGCCGGGCCTCAGGGTCAGTGGCGGTTCGTTGCCCACCGTCAGGCGCGCTGCCCGGATGCCGCGCGCATCGCTCACGCCCACCATCACAATGGGGGCACCGCACTGCATGCGCGAATTTTTGACCGTGGCGCGCGGTTGCAGCGTGGCCAGCGACCCCCACTGCGCATGCACCTGCGCCTTCAGTTGGAAGGTGTTGACCTTGTGCAGCCCACGGGCGCGCTCCTCCATGCCTGCGCTGGTCTGCATCCGCAATTGCTCTGGCATGGCCGTCAGGCGAAATTCGCGCCGTTGCTCCACCATGCGGCGCTCATCACCCTTGCCGGTCTCCACGTCCCAGCTCTCCACGCAGGCGCTGTGGATCAGGGGGCCGATCAGCGTCTGCGGGCCGGCCAGGCTGTCGGCGATGCCCTGGGCCGTGAGGGTGCGGTAGCGCTGCCTGTCCCGCACGATGTCATCGACAAGGCCCAGGCCGATGAGCAGCAACACAATCACGGCCGCCAGCGATGCCAGCTTGATGAACAAAGGGTGTTTCAAAGTTTCCTCCACAAGTCAAAGTGCAGGCGAGTGTCTGCACCCAGCGTGAGGGAGCCATGAAGTTTGTGATGCCGGTGTGAAGTGTGGCCGGGGCCACTGCCGGCTAGCTGCCCTCGGTGGGCCGCTGGGCCGGAAACTCCAGGCGAACCTGTAGTCCTGGGGCGGTGTTGCGCACGGCCATGTGCCCGCCATGCAGCGCCATGATGCGCCGGACGATGGCCAGCCCCAGGCCGGAGCCGCTGCGTTGGCCGCCCGGGCGGGCGGTGGTGAAAAAGCGCTCACCCAGTCGCGGCAACGCGTAGTCGGGCACGCCGGGGCCGCTGTCGCGCACGGCCACGGTGCTGTCGTGCAGTTCCACCCGCACGGTGCTGCCTGCGGGCGCAAAGTCAATCGCGTTGTCCAGCAGGTTGGTCAGCGCCATCGTCACCAGCTCGGCCTCCCAGGGGCCGCTGCGGCCGCTGCCGTGCAGCGCCAGGGTGATTCCGCGCTGCGCCGCGCGGCCCTGGGTCTGGTCGATGGCTGATTCGGCGCAGTCGCGCAGCGCCACGGGCGCGCGGCCCTCGGCGTGCTGGCGCTGCTCCAGCTTGGACAGTTCCAGCAGCCGGTCGATGATGCGCTGCAGGCGCTCGCTTTGCTCGACCACCTGGGTAGCGAACCCGACGCGGTCGGCGGCGGGCAGGTCGTCCAGGAGCAACTCGCCCGCGCCACGGATGGCGGCCACCGGGCTCTTGAGCTCGTGGGTGAGCGCGCGCACATAGCCTTCGATGTAGTCGCGCCCCTCCAGCCGGGCGCGCATGCGGTCCATGGCGCGGGCCAGGTCGCCCAGCTCGCCGGGCACCTGCGGTATCGCCAGGGCGGCGGCGGGCAGGGCCGCGCCGTCGCCCGCAGCCGGGCCCTGCACGCTCAGCGCATAGTCGCGCAGGCGGCGCACGTTCCACACCATCCACAGCGTCACGGCCACGCCCACGGCGGCCGACAGGGCCAGCAACAGCAGCCCGCCCATGAACACCTTGCGCTCGGCCCGGTCGATAAAGCGCTGCACCGTGCGCGTGGGTTTGGCCACCGTCAGGGCGCCCGCGATCTGGCGGCCCTGCGGCGTGTCGATGTAGATGGGCGCGGCCACATGCATCACGCTGCTGGTTTCGTCGCCCTCCACCTCGCGGGTGGAGCGGGCACCGTATTCGCCGCGCAGCGTGCGCGCCACATCGCGCCACTGCGAGTAGTCGGCCCCGACCGCCTGGTTTTCGGAGTCAAACAGCACGCGGCCCTGCGCGTCGGTCACGTAGATGCGGTAGTCCAGCGTCTGCTTGGTCAGGCCCCAGATGCTGGCGTCCACCGGTCGGCTGGCGTAGCGGCGCACCTGCTGCGCAAACAGGCTTTGCGCCGCCGCGCCGCCTTGCAGCCTGCCAGCGGCCAGGTCGCTGCTGGCCAGCTCCGCCAGGATGTTGGCGGTGTCCACCATCATGTCCTCCATCACCTCACGCACGCTGGGCTTGATCTCGGCCATGAACACGCGCAGCACAAAGAACGCGGCAATGCCGTTGATGAGAAAGAAGGCGAACAGAAGGCGGATGCCTAGGCGCATGGGCGGGCGGGGCGTTGTTTAAAAACAGTAGCAAACAAGCATTGCTGGGCGAGCGTACGTGGCAGATTTGATTACCTTTTCAGCCCCGCAAGCGAACGCGGTAGGTCGAGGACCGGTCGGGGTTCTGGTTCTGCTTTTCCCGGCCTTCAAACACCAGGCTGCGGGTGGCTGCGTCCCATGCCATGGGCTCCAGGGTGTAGGGGTTGCGCAGCGCCTGGGCAGACTGGGCCAGCCACGCGGGCATGTCGGCCGGGGCAATCTGTTCTACGGCGGCGCGGTGTTGCAGCAAAACGAGGCGGCGGTAGCCGTCGATGTCGGCAATGCGCTGCATGTAGTTGAGGTGAAAGGACATTCCGGAAGCGGCCAGGCAAAGGCCCGTAGCGTTGCGCAAGTGCTTCCAGGGCGAACAAGCCGCGTCGTCATCCCATTGGCGCATCGCATTGGAGACTGCAGTCTCCACCTCGTGGGCGGGCAGGGTGCTGAGGGCTTGCACCTGCTGCCAGTACCTGATGAGTAGATTGAGCGTTTGCTTGGGTAGGAAGGCCCACGCGCTGGCCCTGTTCAAAGCGTGCTGCCACCATGCGATAGGCTCCTCCCAGGGCCTACCGAAGAAGCCCGGGTCCGGGTCTTTCATTGAATGCGCGACGCTGGCGACGAATTTCATCTCACCTTGCAGCGTCTGATGCAAGGACGGTGGTGGAGTGGAAAGCAATTGTTCAATGGCCTGGGCGATCTCGGGCTGCGCCTGCGGATCAGCGTGCGCGCTTGCACCGCTGAGCCAGCGCAGTTCCCGGTGCTGCATGGTCAGCGCGACCATGGAGGTAACCAAATCGTTGGAATGGACGGCCAGTCGGCTGCGCACCTCCATCGCCTGGCGGGCGATGTCCATGGCCTGCTGCGGTTGGCCGCGCATCCACGCCAGCGAAGCCTGGGCCAGCCACAGTTCATAGGCACGTAGCAGCAGCCCATACGGAGGGAGCTCGTGCAGCAGGTAAGAAGGGGATGGATTGCTGAACTGCGGGGCACTGGCCGCTGCGGCAAGCCGTTGCAGCAGGGCCCGGTGGGTGGTTGCCAAGGTCTGAACTTCGTCGCCATGCTTTTCAAACCAGGCAAAACAATCGGCTTCGTCGAGCGGGCAGCGCAGCCGGTCCGGCAACACCGACTGGGCCGCGTTGTTGACAGCAATGGCAGGCGGCATTCCTTCCGCCTGGTTGCCATGGGCATCCACCCAGCGCCTGCGCTCGATTTCGCGCGCCAGGCGTTTGCGGCCCAGTGCCGTGGCGTCGGCGACGGCATTGCCCTCGGCGGGCGCGTCCAGCCCCATCAAGATCAAATAGCCGTTGCCCTCCAGGGCTTGCTCGGTGGGCGGCGTGTACTGCAGCGCTTGCTGGGCGGCCTCAGACAAGGGGTCATCGTTCCAGTTGGCAACAATGACTGCGGCCATGCCCACAGCGGCCAACGCCCCCAGGGCCAGCATCAGCCAGCCCAGTGCTTTCAGGAAACGGCGCAGATATTTCATAAAAAAGATAGCTGTTAAGTTCGTTCAGACAAGCGTAAGCGCTGACTTTTACGGCAAATCCAGGCAATACCCCATGCCCCGGTGCGTGCTGATGTACTCGCGCGCCGGGTCCAGCTCGCGCAGCTTGGCGCGCAGGGTTTTGATGTGGGTGTCCACCGTGCGGTCGGTGCTGTCGCTGTCGTCGCCCCAGGCGGCGGCCAGCAGGGCGTCGCGGGAATGGATGCGGCCTGCGCCGCGCAGCAGGTGGGCCAGCAGGCGGTACTCGCGCCGCGTCAGGGGCAGCGGCTGGCCGCGCAGGCAGATGCGCTGGCCGGCTTCGTCGTCGAACAACACGGCGGGCGCTGCGGCTGCGGCTGCGGGCTTGCCCTGGCCCGCGCGGCGCAGCAGCGCCTTGATGCGCGCTGCCAGCTCGCGCGGGCTGAAGGGTTTGGCCAGGTAGTCGTCTGCGCCCAGCTCCAGGCCCAGCACGCGGTCGATTTCTTCGCCGTGGGCGCTGAGCATCAGCACCGGCACGGCCACGGTGGCCGGGGCGTGGCGTACCTCGCGCAGCAGGTCCAGGCCGCTGCCGTCGGGCAGGCCCACGTCCAGCACCAGCAGGTCAAAGCGGGCGGATTGCAGTTGCTGGCGCGCGTCGTGCACCAGCAGGCTGTGCGTCACGGCCAGGCCGTCGCGCGCCAGCGCATAGGCCACGGTGCGGGCGATGGCGGGGTCGTCTTCGAGCAGCAGGAGTTTTGCAGACATGCCTCGATCATCCTTTGGGGCTGCGTACCGTGCACGGCTTGCCGCCACCGGCGTGGCGCAGGCGATGGAGCAGGGGCCTCATGTCAGCGGGCGACCAGCACAGGAAAAATTTTGCCCAGGCCATCGGCCATCACCTCCACGGCCAGCGCGGCCAGGATCAACCCCATCAGCCGCGTCATCACGTTGATACCAGTTTTACCCAGCACGCGGGCGATCGGGTCGGCCAGCGCAAAGCATACGGCGGTGGCCAGTGCCACCACCACGCCGTAGCCCACCAGCGCCAGCGTCTGCCACACGCTTTGCGCCCGGTCGGCGTAAATCACCACGGTGGACATGCTGGCCGGGCCGGTCAGCAGCGGGATGGTGAGCGGCACCACGGCAATCGAGCTGCCAGCGGCGGCCTTCTCGGCCCCCTCGTCGTACTCGTTGGTGGTGGGCTTGGCTTCAGCCGGTTGGGCGTTGAGCATGTTCATGGCGCTGATGAGCAGCAGCATGCCCCCGCCCACCTGGAAGCTTTGCAGCGAAATGTTGAAAAAGTCCAGGATTTGCAGGCCCAGCAACGCGCAGGCGGCAATCACGCAAAACGCGCTGAAGCTGGCGACCTGGATGGTGCGCCGGCGCTGGGCAGACGAAAACCCTTGCGTGTAGTGGATGAAAAACGGCACGATGGCCAGCGGGTTCACGATGGCCAGCAGGGTGATCAGCGGTTTGAGGTCCATCAGCGGTCTCCGTGCATGTGAGTCCAGCAGTTGCGCCGCCCCAGCGTGGTGTAGGGCACACGCCGCGCAGGGTTGCGCGGTCTGCTGCAAGAATGGCGCATTGGAACAGGTTGCGAAGCGGCTTGCGCAGCCTCTGCCCCATCTTCGTTCAAGGAGCATTCCCATGGGCCAGTTTGTCGATCTCACCTCCAGCGATGGTTTCAGTTTTCCGGCCTGGGTGGCCAGGCCTGACGGCCCACCCCGTGGTGCCGTGGTGGTGCTGCAGGAAATTTTTGGCGTGAACTCGCACATCCGCGCCGTGGCCGACCGATTTGCCGCACGCGGTTTCCTGGCCGTGGCACCGTCCACCTTTCACCGTGTGCAGCCCGGCGTGGAACTGGGCTACACCGGCGAGGACATGCAGGCTGGCATGGGCCTGAAGGCCGCGGTGGAGGCCCTGCCCGCGCCCGGCGTGATGCCCGATATCCAGGCCGCCATTGACTATGCCGCCGCGCAAAGCGGGCGCAAGGTGGGCATCGTCGGCTTTTGCTGGGGCGGCCTGCTGACCTGGCGCGCCGCCTGCGAGCTGCAGGGCCTGTCGGCCGCGGTGCCCTACTATGGCGGCGGCATCACCAGCCCCGACGAGGCCGCGCGCCAGCCCCGCGTGCCGGTGCTGGCCCATTTTGGCGAGCGCGATCACTGGATCCAGGTCGCTGGCGTGCAGGCCTTTGCCCGCGCCCAGCCGGGTGTGGAGGTGCACCTCTACGCGGCCGACCACGGCTTTAACTGCGACCAGCGCGGCAGCTACGACGAACCCGCGGCCATGACTGCGCGTGACCGCACGCTGGCCTTTTTTGACAAGCACCTGGCCTGAGACGACGCACCGCTTTCCAACGCATGCACCGGGGGCTGGCATGAGAAATTTCAAGCTTTTTAGGCCACTCGCGCACGTCCATAAAGCGCTTGTAGCTATCGTATTGGTAGCAACTGGTGCCGCCGCCCCGGCGGCCGACTACACCGGCCCCCTGTTCGACGCCCACCTGCACTACAACGAGGAAGCCTGGGACGGCCAGACCGGCCCCCACCCACCCGCCGACGTGCTGGCGCGCATGAAGGCCAGCGGTGTGCGCGCCATCGTGGCCAATTCGCGGCCCAACACCGGCTCGCTCACCCTGGCGGGCCTGCCGCAGACGCGCGAGGCGGGTGTCACCGTGGTGCCCTTTGTGCGGCTGTACCGCAACCGGGCCGATTACACCGGCTGGTTTGCCGACGAGAGCATCTACGCGATGGTGCAGACCGAGCTTGCGCGCGGCACGGCGGCCGGGCCGTACCGGGGCATTGGCGAATTTCACCTGTATGACAGCGCCAACGCCAACGGCCCCGTGGCCCAAAAACTGATGGCGCTGGCCGAGCACCGCGGCCTGGTGGTGCTGGCCCATGTGGACGACGTGGCGATTGACCTGCTGATGGCCCACACCCCGTCGCAGGGCCGCCGCATGCAGCTTATCTGGGCGCATACCGGCATCGGCGGCGCGCCGCTGGAGCGGGTGGATGCGCTGCTGGCGCGCTACCCGGGCCTGGTGGGCGAGCTGTCGTACCGGCCCGGGCTGGTGTGCGAGGACGGGCAGCTGTGCCCCGCCTGGCGCGCGCTGCTGCTCAAACACCCCGATCGCTTCGTGATCGGCTCGGACACCTGGGTCAACCAGCGCTGGCAGCACTACCAGAGCCTGATGCAGGACTACCGCACCTGGTTGGGCGGCCTGCCGGGCGAGGTGGCGCACAAGGTGGCCTGGGGCAATGCCGCACGGCTGTTCGGGCTGCCGGCGGCCCCGCGTTGACGGGGTGGCGGCGGGCCCGCGCCGTGCTCAGGCGCCGGTGCGCGCCAGGTAGCGCTTGCGCCAAAACAGCGCCACCAGTGCAGCGGCAATGCCGCCCATGGCCCCCATGGCCCACCAGAAGCCGTCCTGCTTGTGGATGAGCGGCAGGAACTCGAAGTTCATGCCGAAGATGCCCGCGATCAGGTTCAGCGGCAGGAAGACCGCGGTCAGCGCGGTCAGCGTGCGCATGATGTCGTTGGTGCGGTTGCTCTGCACCGAAAAATGCATTTGCACCGCGGTCTCGATGCTTTGCTCGAGCCGGCGCACATGGTGCACCACGCGTTCGATGTGTTCGAGTACGTCGCGGCTGCGCACCTTCAGAAGGTCCAGCTCGCGCAGGCCGCTGGCGGTATCGGGCGGGTCCCAGGTCTCCAGGGCGTCAATCCAGTCCTGCACCGCGCTGCGCTGGTCTTCGCAGGTCTCGTCCAGCCCGTGCAGCGACAGGCGGGCCTCCAGCAAGGAGGACCAGTTCACAAACCGGGCGCGGGGCTTGAGCAGCTCGGTTTGCCAGTGGTCGAGCTGGCGCGTGAGCTCGCGGCGCAGCTCCAGATAGCCGTCCACCATCAGGTTGACCACGCGCAGCATCAGGTCGGCCGGGCTGGTGGGCAGGCGGCTGCCCGCCATGGGGCTGGGGCGGCCCTCGGGCGCATCGCCATGGGCGGCACTGGGCGCGGCGGCCAGCAGGCGGGCGGCGTAGGTGTCGCGCACCAGGCAGTCCGGCGGGTGTACGGTGAGCAGCACCCGGTCAAACACGGCAAAGCCCACCGGGCTGGTGTCAATGCGCCGCAGCACGGGCGGCCCGCCGCGCCGTGCGGGTGCGGGTGCGGGGCTGGCCGCTGCCGTGGCCGCCGCATCGGCCACGCCCGGAGCGCCTGCAACGCCGGACGCGCCCGATGCGCTCTCGCCGCTGCCTGTGCCCAGCCGGCGGAACACCAGCAGGTCGTATTGCGAGGTGTAGTCGTAGTGTGACGGAAGCTGCGCGTTGAGCAGGTCAGAGACATGCAGGTCCACCAGTTGCAGGCCGGTGAGCAGCTGCAGGTGCTGCTGGATTTCGGCCATCCGCAGCTGGAACACCGGGCGGGCGCAGGCCATCCAGACAAAGCCCTGCTCGGGCAGGCAGTGGGGCAGGCTGGGCAGCTCGTGCACGCCGCTGCCGTGGATGTGGAAGATGCGCATGGGCGCTGCCGCCTGTGGAAAAGATTGGAGTGAAAAGTGCCTCTTGCGCCCGTCAGTAGGGCGCTAGAAGCTCTTATTTTTGTAGCAGCCGCGCCACGTCGCGGGCAAAGTAGGTCAGCACGCCGTCGGCACCTGCGCGCTTGAAGGCCAGCAGGCTCTCCATCATGACCGCGTCGTGGTCCAGCCAGCCGTTGGCGGCGGCGGCCTTGATCATCGCGTACTCGCCGCTGACCTGGTAGGCAAAGGTGGGCACGCGGAACTCGTCCTTCACACGCCGCACGATGTCGAGGTACGGCATGCCGGGCTTGACCATCACCATGTCGGCACCTTCGGCGATGTCCAGCGCCACCTCGCGCAGGGCCTCGTCACTGTTGGCCGGGTCCATCTGGTACACGTTCTTGTCGGCCTTGCCCAGGGCGCCGCGCGTGCCCACCGCGTCGCGGAAGGGGCCGTAGAAGGCGCTGGCGTACTTGGCGCTGTAGGCCATGATGCGGTTGTGGATGTGGCCCTGCGCCTCCAGCGCCTTGCGGATGGCGCCGACGCGCCCGTCCATCATGTCGCTGGGCGCGACGATGTCCACGCCGGCCTCGGCATGGGCGAGCGCCTGGCCGGTCAGGATCTCCACCGTGGCGTCATTGATGATGTAGCCGGTGTCGTCCAGCACACCATCCTGGCCGTGGCTGGTGTAGGGGTCCAGCGCAATGTCGGTCATCACGCCCAGCTCGGGGAACTGCTTTTTCAGCGCCCGCACCACGCGCGGAATCAGGCCGTTGGGGTTGAGCACCTCTTTGCCGTCAGGCGTCTTGAGGGCCGGGTCGATGGCCGGGAACAAAGCCAGCACCGGGATGCCCAGGCGCGCGCAGTCTTCGGCCACGGGCAGCAGCAGATCCAGGCTCAGGCGGTCCACGCCCGGCATCGACGGCACGGCGGTGCGCACGTTGTGGCCCTCGTGCACAAACACGGGGTAGATCAGGTCGTGGGCCGTAACCCGGTTTTCGCGCACCAGGTTGCGGGTGAAAGCGTCGCGGCGCAGGCGGCGGGGCCGTTGCTGCGGAAAGGGGGTGGGGCTACTGTGGTGCATCCTGAAATTTTGCCTGATTGACCGGTGGGCGGGGCGCGTTGGCGGGCGCCGCGGCCCAGGCCCCCGCGCCGGGTGTTTTCGCGCATGGCGCTGCACAGGCGGTGCCCGGCCCTTAAACTGCCCCCCATGCTCTGGGTTAAAGCCTTTCACATCGTCTTCGTGGCCAGCTGGTTCGCGGGGCTGTTTTATCTGCCGCGCATCTTTGTCAATCTGGCCATGGTTGTGCCCGGGTCGGCCGCCGAGCGTGACCGGCTCTTGCTGATGGCGCGCAAGCTGCTGCGCTTTACCACCTTGCTGTCGGTGCCCGCGCTGGTTCTGGGCATCTGGCTGTGGATGGGCTATGGCATCGGCCGCGGCGCGGGCAATAGCTGGATGCATGCCAAACTGGCCGTGGTGCTGCTGGTGCTCGGCTACCACCACGCCTGCAGCATGCTGCTGCGCCGGCTGGCCGACGGTACCTGCCGCCGCAGCCACGTCTGGTTCCGCTGGTTCAACGAAGTCCCGGTGGTGCTGCTGGTCATCGCCGTGGTGCTGGTGGTCGTCAAGCCCTTCTGAGCACCGGAGCCGGACGCATGCCGATGCACAAGACGTCCGCATGGCCCCTGGCGCTGGTGTACGCCGTGCTCATCGTCTTTGCCAGCCTGTTCCCGTTTGATGGCTGGCGTGCGCAGGGGATTGATCCCATCGTGTTCCTGCTCGCGCCCATGCCGCCGCCCTACTGGAGCGGCTTTGACGTCACCATCAACATCGCAGGCTACGTGCCGCTGGGTTTTTTGATGGCGCTGGCCATGGTGCGTTCGGGCTGGGCACGCGGCGCGCTTTGGATGGCAACGCTCGCGGGTGCCCTGCTGGCGCTGGCGATGGAGTTCCTGCAGATCTACCTTCCCAGGCGGGTGCCGTCCAATATGGATCTCGCTTTGAATGCGGCAGGTGCCC
>JBKCTS010000474.1:0-10270 GCA_046318695.1 Acidovorax sp. | reverse complement strand
ATGGAAGCAGCGATCGCTGCGCAGGACCGCCTGGACCTGGTAAGCCTGGAGTGGGCCGAGCAGAAAAAGCTGATGCAGCAAATGCTGCTTTTGGTGGTGGCATTGGCGGCGCTGACGGTGGTGGCGTTGATCATGCTCTCGCTGGCCCTGCTGGTGCATTTTTGGGACTCTCCCCAGCGCACGCTCGTTGCGTGGGCCATCGCCGCAGTGTGGGCGGTGGGATGGGCTGGCACGTTGATATCGCTTCTGTCGGTAGTACGTCAGGCAGGCGCTGGCTTTGAAATGACCCGAAGGGAACTGGCGCGTGACTGGCGTGACATCAAGGATCAGTTGTGATGGCAAGAGACGACCAAGGTTCTGATGCGCGGCGTCCGGGTTACACCCCGGCGGGGGGCCGCCCGCGCAGGCACGACAAGCAACAGGTCCTGGACCGCATCGCCTCGCAGCGTGAGCGCTTGAGCGCGCACCGGGCAGCACGTGCCCGTGCAGCTTTGGCCGCGCAGGCCGTAGAGGGGGCCACCGCAAACGATTCGTTTGCCGCGCGTGCGGTGGTTTTTGCCCGCCAACATCCCGTGGCTGTGGCCGCTGCGGCAGGCATGGTCTTGATGGCAGGGCCTGGTCGGGTCATCAAATGGGCCACGGTCCTGCTGCCCCTCGTGTTGCGATTGACCTCCCTGGTTCGACAGGCTCCTAGGCGAGCCCCTTGATCGCACGCGCTGCCTTCACCACCAGGGCAGGGCCTTCATAGATGAGTCCGGTGTAGATCTGCACGACATCCGCACCCGCGCGTATTTTGCTGACGGCATCTTCGGCGCTCATCACGCCGCCGACGCCGATGATCGGGTAGAGGCTGCCCAACTCGGCACGAAGCTGCCGTATGACCTGGTTGCTCACTTCCCGCACGGGCGCGCCACTGAGCCCGCCAGTCTCTTGTGCGTGCGCCATGCCTTGCACTGCCGCTCGACTCAGGGTGGTGTTGGTAGCGATCACGCCGTCCATGCCGTGGCGCGTCAACGTGGCAGCAATGACCCCGACCTGGGTTTCGTCCAGATCAGGAGCGATTTTCACGAACAAGGGTACACGCCGCCCGTTGCGGTTGGACAGCATTTCGCGGCGCTCTGCAATCGCTCCCAGCAAGGCGTCCAGTGCGGCATCACTTTGCAGCGCGCGCAAATTTTGGGTGTTGGGCGAACTGATGTTCACGGCCACGTAGTCTGCATGGGCGTACACGCCGTCCAGGCAGGTCAGGTAGTCGCTGGTTGCGTTCTCGATGGGCGTGGAGGCGTTCTTGCCGATGTTCAGACCCAGCAGCATGCGGGTGCGATGCCCCCCTTTGCGGCAATGTGCCTGCTGCACGTTGTGCAGGAAGGCATCGAGCCCGTCGTTGTTGAACCCCAGGCGGTTGATCAGCGCGCCCGCCTGGGGCAGACGAAACATTCTGGGTTTGGCATTGCCCGGCTGCGGCTTCGGGGTAACCGTACCCACTTCGACAAAGCCGAAACCCATGGCCTCCAGCGCATCGATGCAGCGAGCATTTTTGTCCAGCCCTGCGGCCAAGCCCACTCGATTGGGAAAGCGCAGGCCCGCCAGTTCGATGGGGTCATCTACGGTTTCATTGCACCAGGCCCATTGCAGCGGCGTGCGCTGGCCGCGCGCCAGCATGTCCATCGTGAGGTCGTGGGCCGTTTCGGCATCCATGCGAAAAAGAAACGGGCGGGTGAGGGCATAAGGGATGAGGGACATGAAGGGATAATTCAAAGATTACCCCGATTTTCTCCCATGACAGCATCAACTCCTATCGCGCAAGATCAACTCAAGACCCTGGTGGGGCAAGCCGCCCTTCAATATGTGGTGCCCGGCGAAATCGTGGGTGTGGGCACCGGCTCCACGGTGAACAAATTCATCGATGCCCTGGCCAGCATGAAAGACAGCATCAAGGGCGCAGTCTCGAGCTCGGTGGCCAGCACCGAGCGCCTGAAGGCACTGGGCATCCCCGTGTTTGACGCCAATGAGGTGGATTCCCTTGCGGTCTACATTGATGGCGCGGACGAAATTGACGGCAACGGCTACATGGTCAAGGGTGGCGGAGCAGCCCTCACGCGTGAAAAGATCGTAGCCGCGCTCGCCAAGCGCTTTGTCTGCATTGCCGATGAGTCCAAGCTTGTGCCATCACTGGGAGCGTTTCCGCTGCCGGTCGAGGTGATCCCCATGGCAGCCCGCCAGATTGCGCGTCGTTTCGAGGCACGGGGTGCACAGGCGACGCTGCGACTCAAGGATGGCGCGCCGTTGGTCACTGACAATGGCCAACACATTTTGGATGTGCGCGGACTTCGCATCACCGACCCGCTCGCTTTCGAGGCCGAAATCAATCAATGGCCGGGCGTGGTCACGGTGGGGGTATTCGCCCACCAAAAGGCGTCGGTCTGCCTGTTGGGCACGGCGGCAGGCGTGAAAACACTGGTGTACTGAGGTGCTCTACAGCGCGTGGGGCTGACCCATGCCCTGCACATGCGTCCCTAGCTTTGGTGTATGCGTTCAGCGCAGGATTGAAAGCGCTCAGGCTGCTTGCTTTGTTGTTCAGCCCCGCTGCAAACAAGGCGACAACGCCCGGCGCAGCACGGACCGATCAGAACCTGATGCCTGCCGGGTTGCTCGGCGTGGGTCCGCTGTTCACCGGAGCGACGGGGCGCTCGCGGCGTGCCGAGCCGCTGGCTTGGGCGGGTGCGGGGGCCGAGGCTGCTGGCGCCACCGGAGCCACCGGAGCCACCGGAGCCACCGGAGCCACCGGAGCCACTGCCACCAAGGGCGTGGGCGCAGGTGCCTTGTAGTTCGCGGGCAACTGGGATTGCCGCGGATAACCTGCAGCGTTCAGGTACTTGGTCCACTCGGCTTCAGAAAAGCCCACCAATTGCTGGTTGCCAATCGTGGCAAAGGGCACGCTGCTGGAGCCGCTGAGCCGCTGCAGTGCCGAGATGTCTTCGTCAGTGGATACCGTGCGTTCCGAAAACGGCACACCGCGGGCGGTCAGCAGGCTGCGGGCGCTGGCGCAGGGCGTGCAATCGGCTCCGGTATACAGCGTGACTGGATAGCGGGTAGCCACCTGGCGCAGTTCAAACGGAAGGGCAGCCAGGCCGCCGGCAGCGGGTGCGGCAGCTTCACCGGTGCGGGTCGGCTGGGCCGTGGCGTTTGCCTCCGCCGGCGGGCGGTCCGAGAAAGTGACCTTGCCGTCGGGTCCGACGATCCGGTACATATTTTGTGCCAGGGCACTGGCAGAGGCTGCCGCCATCAACAGTACGGTCAGCAGCGTCTTGGGTGAGGGCTTGGTGATCATGTTGTCTCCTCGCTGGGTTGGGTGCGTGGGGATATGGCGCAGGGCGGGTGCCGCGGGTTCAGGCGGCAGTCATTTTGTCGGCCATTCCCTGGTGTCGCAACAGGGCGTCCAGGCTGGGCTCTCGCCCGCGGAACGCCTTGAACGATTCCATGGCGGGTCGGCTTCCGCCCGCCTCCAGGATGGCAGTGCGGTAACGGCGGCCTGTTTCAATGCTGGGCAGCCCGTCGGCGCCCACCGTTTCCTCAAACGCGGCATAGGCGTCCGCGCTCAACACTTCGGCCCATTTGTAGCTGTAGTAACCGGCTGCGTAGCCACCGGCAAAGATGTGGCTGAAGGTATGGGCCGTGCGGCTGAAGGGCGGCGGCTGAAGCACCGACACTTCACTGCGCACCTCGTTGAGCAGGGGCATGAATTCATCCGCAGGGTCGTGCTCGGTGTGCAGCAGCATGTCAAACAGCGCGAACTCGATTTGCCGCAGAGTCTGCATCCCGCTTTGAAAGTTCTTGGCGGCGATCATTTTGTCGAACAGCGCGCGCGGCAGAGGCTCGCCGGTATCGACATGGGCCGTCATGTGCTTGAGCACATCCCACTCCCAGCAGAAGTTTTCCATGAATTGGCTGGGCAGTTCCACCGCGTCCCACTCGACACCGCCGATGCCGGACACATCCCGTTCGTTCACCTGCGTGAGCATGTGGTGCAGACCGTGGCCGAACTCGTGAAAGAGGGTGATGACGTCGTCGTGCGTGAGCAGCGGCGGCTTGCCGTCCACGCCGCTGGCGAAGTTGCACACAAGGTGGGCAACGGGAGTCTGCAAGACGCCCGTGTCGGGACGCAGCCAGCGCGTGCGCACATCGTCCATCCATGCGCCGCCGCGCTTTCCGGTGCGTGCTGGCTGGTCCAGATAGAACTGGCCGATCAATTGGCCGGCACGCTCAATGCGATAAAACTCCACGGCAGGGTGCCAGTCGGGCGCCTCGTCGCGTCGGATTGACACCTCGAACAGCGTTTCGATGATTTTGAACAGGCCGCCCAGCACCTTGGGCGCGGTGAAATATTCCTTGACCTCCTGCTCGCTGAATGCGTAACGGGCTTCCTTGAGCTTCTCGGACACATAGGGCCAGTCCCAAGCCTGCGGGTTGGCCAGAGCCAGATGCCCCGCGGCAAATTCACGCAGGTCGGCGACGTCTTTTTCGGCATAGGGGCGGGCGCGTTTGGCCAGATCCCTCAGGAAACCAATGACTTGCGCCGGCGATTGGGCCATTTTGGGCACCACAGACACTTCGCCGAAATTGGCGTAGCCGAGCAGTTGCGCCTCTTCCTTGCGCAGCGCGAGGATCTCGCCGATGAGCGCGGAATTGTCGAACTTGAGCGCATCGCTGTCGGCCTGGTCAGATGCTCGGGTGACGTAGGCGCGGTACAGTTTTTCGCGCAACTCGCTGCGCGTTGCAAACTGCATCACGGGCAGGTAGCAGGGCATCTTGAGCGTGAGCTTGTAGCCTTGCCTGCCTTCGGCCTGCGCGGCCTCAAGGGCCGCCTGCTGCACATCCGGCGGGACGCCAGCAAGCTCTTCGAGCGTGGCGTGGTAAGCGAATGCGTCGGTCGCGTCCAGCGCGTTCTCGCTGAATTTCTGGCTCAGCTCCGCCTGGCGCTCCTGGATTTGGGCAAAGCGCTCCTTGGCCGCGCCAGTGAGTTCTGCGCCACTGAGAACGAAGTTGCGCACGGCGTTGAGGTGCGCCTGTCGCTGTTCGGGCGTGAGGGTGGCCGGATCGATCGCCTTGTATTTGGCATACAGGCGTTCGTCGGCTCCGAGGCGGGTCCAGAACTCCGTGACCTTGGGCAGGGCGGCGTTGTAGGCCGCGCGCAGCTCGGGCGTGTCGGCCACGCTGTTGAGGTGGCTGATGGCGCCCCACGCCATGCCCAGCTTTTCGGTGGCCACGTCCAGCACCTTGGCAATCGCGTCCCAACGGGCCGGGAAGTCGGCGGCGGTCACTGTTTCAAGGGCGGCGCTGGCGCGCTCAAGCAGCGCATCAACGGCAGGCGCGACATCCTGCGGCGTGATGCGGTCGAATGGAGGCAGTCCGGTGTAGTCAAGAAGGGGGTTGCTCATTCGGGTCAGATGGCGTTGGCGGGCCCAGGTTCAAGTTGCAATGCTGTGCAGCCGGCTTGTCGGGTGGCTCGGGGCCGGCTCAGGCCCGGGCGGCGCGTTCGGCGGCTTCTATGGTGTTGACCAGCAGCATGGTAATGGTCATGGGGCCCACCCCGCCGGGGACGGGGCTGATCCAGCCCGCAACTTCCTTGACGCTGTCAAAGTCCACATCGCCACACAGCTTGCCATCAGCTTTTCGGTTGATACCCACGTCAATCACGATCGCGCCGGGCTTGACCATATCGGCCGTGAGTGTATTGGCGCGTCCTACGGCGGCCACCACGATGTCCGCTTGGCGGGTGTGGTAGCCCAGGTCTGGCGTTGCGCTGTGGGTGACTGTGACGGTGGCGTTGGCCTGCAGCAGCAGCAGGGCCATGGGCTTGCCGACGGTGTTGCTGCGGCCAATGACCACCGCATGTTTGCCCTTGATCGGCTGGCCGGTCGATTCGATCAGCTTCATGCTGCCGTAGGGCGTGCAGGGGCGAAAGCCCTCCAGGCCGGTCATCAGTTCGCCGGCCGACAGTGCGGAGTAGCCGTCCACGTCTTTGGCGGTGGAGATGGCCTCGATGACCTTGTGCGGGTCGATGTGCTTGGGCAGGGGCATCTGCACCAGGATGCCGTGCACCGACGGGTCGGCGTTGAGGGCGGCGATCCGTTCGAGCAGCGCGGGCTCGCTCAGGGTTGCGTCGTACTTTTCAAAGATTGAGCGCACGCCACTGTCTTCGCAGGCCTTGACCTTGTTGCGCACATACACGGCCGACGCGGGGTCTTCACCCACCAGGATCACTGCCAGGCCGGGCTGGTGGCCGCTGGCGCTCAGGGCTGCGGCGCGCTGCGCCACTTCGGCGCGGAGTTGTCGGGACAGTGCGTTACCGTCGATGATCTTTGCTGTCATGCCAGTGTTGAGTCAAAAATGGCCACCAGCGCGCTTTGCGTATGGTTTTGCCGCTATCAAATAAGTAGTGAATTGCCTCAGCCTTTGGGCGCGTTTTGGCCCAGGGCAATTTTGAGCAGGTCGGCTACGGTATTGGCGTTGAGCTTTTCCATGATGTTGGCGCGGTGCGCCTCCACCGTTTTGATGCTGATGCCCAGGTCGTCGGCGATCTGCTTGTTCAGGCGGCCGGCCACGATGCGTTCAAGCACCTGGGCCTCGCGGGAGGTCAGCTTGGAGAGCAGGGCGTCACGGCTGGCGGCCTGCTGAAATTCGTCAAAGGCATCGCGGGCGTGGTCGAGCATGCGCTCCACCAGGCCGACCAACTCTTCTTCGTTGAAAGGCTTCTGGATAAAGTCCAGCGCGCCCTTTTTCATGGTGTTGACGGCCATGGGCACGTCGCCGTGGCCCGTGATGAAAACGATGGGCAGCGGGGACTTGCGCTCAATCAGGCGATCCTGCAGCTCCAGCCCGGTCATGCCGCCCATGCGGATGTCCACGATAAGGCACGCCACCTCGCGTGGGTCGTAGCGCGACAGGAAGGTCTCGGCCGAATCAAAGCACCGCACCCGGTAGTCTTTGCCTTCCAGCAACCACTGCAGGGAATCGCGAACTGCTTCGTCGTCGTCGACGACATACACAGTGCCTTTTTTCGGAATCAAGCTCATGCAATTGTCCTTGGAATTTTTTCGTTTGCTACAGTATTTGTAGTGTCAACGACAGGTTTGGCAAGCGGCAGCCAGAAGAAGAACCGGCAGCCCGTTACCTCAGAACCATTGTAGAGGTTCTCCGCCTGCATCCTTCCCTGGTGCGATTCCACGATGCTGCGGCACAGATTCAGGCCCATGCCCATGCCTTCCTGCTTGGTCGAGAAGAACGCCTCGAACAGCCGCTCGAGCACCTCGGGGGCAAGGCCCTTGCCGGTGTCCTGCACGGAAAATTCCACGATATGCCGGCCTTCGATGACCTTTGGCACCACGCGCAGCTCCACGCTGCGACGTGACGGGGGCCGACCCGCATGCTCAATGGCCTCGGCCCCGTTTTTCATGAGGTTCACCAGCACCTGTTCGATCAGGATGGTGTCGGCCATCACGGGTGGAAGACGCGCCGCCACGTAGTGGGTCAGGCGCACATTGTGGCGGCGCAGCTCGATATCGGCCAGCTCAACGGCCTCATTGACCATTGAATGCACGTCGGACAGCGTGCGGTTGGGTTCGCTCTTTTTCACAAAGGCGCGGATGCGCTGGATGATCTGTCCGGCCCGCTGCGCCTGGTGTTGGGTCTTTTGCAGGGCGGTGAGCAGTGCATCCTCCTTGAGCTGGCCGCTCTGGATGCGCGAGACCATGCCGCTGCAGTAATTGCTGATGGCGGTGAGCGGCTGGTTGAGTTCGTGCGCGACACTGGAGGCCATCTCGCCCATGGTGATGAGGCGGCTCACGGACTGGGCCCGCTCGGCATGGCGGGCCGCCTGCTCTTCGGCATGGCGCCGCGGCGTGATGTCGGTGGCAATCACCATTTGCGCCAGACGCCCGTCAACCCAGTTCAGATACCGCGAGCGAACCTCCAGCCACTTACCCAAATCGGGCAGGAAGATCTCTGCGTTTTCTGCTCGTGCGCTCGTCAACGGATCGGTCGGCAGGCCCATCAGGCCGTCTTCGTCGTCCATTCCGGTAGGGTTGCTGCCTGCGAGCGGCACCACCCCGGCCTGCGCGACAAGCTGCAGGTGCCCGGCCGTTTGCGAGCCGAACCACTGGCGGTACAGTTTGTTGGCAAAGAGCAGCTCCTCACTGCCCAGCGGCGCGACCGACACGGAGGCATCCAGCGATTCAAGCACGAGGGTAAAGCGCTCGTGCGATGCCGAGAGCTGCTCACGGATGCGGTTGGGCTCGGTGATGTCGGTCATTGACGTCATCCAGCCGGTCTGCTGGCCGTGGGCATCGATCAGTGGCGATACGTACAGGCGTGCATCAAAAATCGTGCCGCTCTTGCGCCGCACCCGCACTTGAAATCCACCCACCGTCGACTTGCCGCTGAGCTCTTCTTGCAGCTTGGCGTGCAGTGCTTCGTGGTCGGCTTCGGGCCAGTAGGGAAAGGGCGGTCTCAGGCCCACCAGCTCGGTCTCCGACCAGCCGGTCATCTGGCAGAAGGCGGCGTTCACGTAGGTGATGCGGCCCTCCATGTCCAGCGCGCGCATGCCCGTGAGGATGGAGTTTTCCATCGCACGCCGAAAATTGGTCTCGGCGACCAGGGCCTGCTGGGCCTGCATGCGGCGGCGGGTATGCCCCCAGGTTGCGATCAGCATCCATGCCGTCATGGCGCTCAGGGTGCCGACCAGCCAGAACAGGCCGCTGCCCACCACCCCAAGGGACGTGCGGTAAGCCTGTCCCCTGAGCACCAGTCCGTTGCCCACGGGCGATACCGGTACCGTATATTCATTCGCTTGTCTTGCCCATGGCAGCAACTGCGTGGGAGTGTCGCGTGGCGCAAGCGGGGTGCCCGCCAGCACCCGACTGTCTCCGTCGAGCAGCGTGATGGCATAGCGCGCCAGCACTTCGGTGGGGGTTCCGTAGCGCAGCAGGCTGTCGATGGAGTATTCACCCAGCACCACGCCACCAAACCTGCCTTGGCTGCTGAGTGGCGCCTGTAGCTGTAGCAAGGGTGCCGTATCGCCCGATAAGGCAGCGGGCTGGGCATACACCGGCTGCTGAAGATCACGTGCCAGTTCATAACTGTCTGCCGTGTCGCCGGGCTTGAGCACCTCGCCAGCAATGCGCAGTTCGCTGCTGGCCAGAGTCGGTGCTGCATGGCTCGCGCGAATGCGGCTGCGTTCGTCAATCCAGGTGATCGCCTGCAGTTCCGGATATTGGCTGATGAGCGCTTCAGCGCGGTTGGCAAAGCCTGCACGCTCCAGGTCTTGGTTGGACAAGTCCCGAGCGATGCGCATCAACTGTTCTTGGCGCTCCAGCAACCGCAGCCGGATGCGCTGCTGGGCATATTCCACATCGCGTCGAAGCGCTTCGTGCTCACGTTCTGCCTCCTCCGCGCGCAGGTACCAAAAGGCGGCCAGGATGGCCGCGAGAAACATGAGTACAGCGGCCAGTGGGGCAAGGGCCGCGAACCGATCCTGCCGGGTGGGAGACAAGCCGCGCCACCAGATGCGCCACCAACTCAGCGGTGCTGCGACGGCTTGCTGGTCAGCAGTCGGATTGCGCGAGTTGGAGTCCATGCGCCTAGTGTAGTAGGGCAGGGCCTTTCCACGTTTGACACGGGCGCTCGTGCACTCGTAACAAATTATCGCGATATGAAATGAATAAGCATAATTTGAAAAATTGAAAATTTATGAGACACTCTCACCGAATTTCTAAATTGCTGCCCAACCTACAGGAGACCAAGCATGTCAGCTCAGCCCGACCTACAGTCCGGCCTCGGTATCGGTACCGACGCAGATCAACAGGAAACCCGCGAATGGATGGATGCCCTGTCCGCCGTGATCGAAAAAGAGGGGCCTGAGCGCGCCCACTCCCTGCTGGAGCAGCTGCTGGAGCACGCGCGGCAAAGCAGCATTGACATGCCTTTTTCGGCGAATACGGGTTACGTGAACACGATCGAGCCCGAGCAGGAGGCCCACTGCCCGGGCAACATCCAGATCGAAAAGCGCCTTCGCGCCTACATGCGCTGGAACGCCATGGCCATGGTGGTGCGCGCCAACCGCCTGAACCCCGCAGACGGTGGCGACCTGGGCGGCCACATCGGCTCGTTTGCCTCGGTCGCCAGCATGTTTGGGGCTGGTTTCAACCACTTCTGGCACGCTGCGAGCGAAAACCATGGTGGCGACCTGCTGTACATCCAGGGCCACAGCTCG
>JBKCTS010000473.1:0-2578 GCA_046318695.1 Acidovorax sp. | reverse complement strand
GGCCAGCAGTGCGGCACCGCGCTGTGGCGTCGGCTTGGGCGCAGGCTTTCTCACGACCGGCCTCCGCCCAGCGATGGCCGGACCCAGTCCCGCGTGAGCTGTCCGGCCAGGGCCTGGCCCGCGGGCAGCGTGATCTGCAGCCGGATGCCGTCGGGCACCGCGGCCGAGCCACCGGGCGGCTGCGCCCCCGCGCTCGACATCGGGTTGGACCACGCCCCGCCACGGTAGTAAAAAATCTGCCAGTTCTCCAGGGGCAGCAGCGCTGTTTCCAGTCGCCGCTCAGCGTCGCCGGGGGTGCGCGCCCACTGCGCAGCCTGCAGCCATGCCGCTTGCCAGGCACCCCGCGTGCGCACGGGCGGTGACTGCCAGCGCAGCCAGGTGCCCGCAGTGCCCTGGCCCGCGCGGCGCGTCCAGGCCACCACCAGCGCGCCTTCGTCCGGCTCGGCACCGCTGCGGCGCGTGATGCGCAGCACCTGCCCGTCCCAGTCCAGCGGCGTGGTGTTGGGGATGGACAGCGCCGCATCCAGGTCCGCGCCCCACTGGCCGAGGGCCGACTGCAGCACCAGCATTTCGTCTGCCCGCTGGCGCGTGGACTCCTGCGCGCGCACCATGCCGTCCAGCCCCCGCCAGCTCAGGATGGCCAAGAGCGCCATCACACCGATGGCAACCAGCAGTTCCATCAGCGTGAAGCCGCGTGCGCCGCGCTGCGAGACAAGGGGAAACGCGCGAAGCGCCACAGGGGGATGGCCCATGGCTAATACCGCCCGATGATCGAAGAAATGCGCAGGATGGAGTTGTCACCATCCAGCACCTGGGCATCGATGCGCCGAAAGCTCGGGTTGGGTGTGGGGCGCACGATCACCGCAACCGTAAGCTGCCGACCCGCCTGTTCGCAGGTTTGCACGCTGTCGCCCACGCTGGGCATCTGCGCCGACAGGCGCGCGCGCACCAGCTCGTTTTCGGCGCACAGCTGGGCCAGCACGATGTCGGACTGCCGCAGCGCGTTGCGCGTGAGCGCGGTGGTGGCCTGCAAACCCGCCATCAGCGCGATGGCCACAATGGCCAGCGCCACCAGCACCTCCACCAGCGTGAAGCCGCGCGGGGCGCGCCGCGAAAATCGTCGCGGCGAGGCCGGGCGAGCGACAGCCCGGCTCACTGCGCGGTTTCCACAAAGAAAGGCCGCACCCCATCGGTTGCCACGCGCAGCACGCGCTCGGGGTATTGCCGGTGGGTGATCCACACCTCTTGCGGCCCAATGAGAGGCTCGGGCCCGAGCAAGAGCGTAGCTTGGCCGCGCACCACGGTGCCCGCGTCCAGCCAATGGGTGGGCAGGGCTGCCGGGCCGCTGGATGGCAATCCTTCAAAACGGAAGCCCTGGGCGGTGGCGCGCCAGCGCACCGGGATGCCTGCGCCGCGCGATTGCGCCCGGGCGGATTCCAGCAGCGCCGTCAGGCGGGCTGCCTCGCGCTCCAGCAGCGTGCTGCCGCTGTCGCGCAGGGCCAGCCCCACGCCCGCGGTGGCCAGGGCCATGATGCTGATGACCACCAGCAGCTCAAGCAGTGTGAATCCGCGTGAGCGGTGGGTGGTCATGGACCTAGCCCGGATATTTCACCAGGTCGCTCTTTGATGTCCCCAGGGACGCTCTGCATAACCCTCGCGAGGATGCGCTGGCGCGGATCGGGACAGGCCACAAGGCGCTTTTGGCAGTCAATAGCACGGCTATTGGCAAGACAAGCAACGCGGTGGACTGCCCGAGCCCTGGCCCGCGCAGACCGCAGGGCGTTATGCAGAGGGTACCTAGACGCCCGATGCATGCACACTTTCTTGGGTTCGCGTGACAAGTCCCATTCGGCCCGAGCGCTACACCCCCGATTGAGCCGTGCTGCGGCGCGCTGGCGGCGTTGCTCCTCCTGGCGGGCACGAGCCCGCAGCGTCGTCGCGCCTTGCCAGCGCACCGCATCACAGCCCACTCGGGCGCGTGCCTGGTGAAATGTGCGGGCTAGCCGGGGCCGGTGGCAGCAGCCACTGCGTCTGCGAGAGGCGGGTGGCCGCAGCGCCGGGCCGCCCCACGCAAGGCCCGGCCCCCTTGGGGGGCAGGGAGCGACACGCAGTGCGCGACCGTGGGGGCCATGTCTCACTGCCAACTGCCGATATCGGCATCCTTGCCCTCGCCGCCAGACTGTCCATCTGCGCCGAACGACATGACGTCAATCTCGCCCTTGATGCCGGGGTTGAGGTATTGATACGGGCGGCCCCACGGGTCGTTGGGGAGCCTCTCGAGGTAGACCTTCCAGTTGTTGGGCACAGGGCCCGCTGTGGGCTTGGCCACCAGCGACTGCAGGCCTTGCTCGCCCGTCGGATAGCGCTGGTTGTCCAGCCGGTACAGCTTGAGCGCCTGCATGATGTTGGTGATGTCGGTGCGGGCGGCGGTCACGCGGGCATCATCGGCGCGATCGAGCACGTTCGGCACGATCAGCGCAGCCAAAATGCCGATGATCACAAGCACCACCATGAGCTCAATCAGGGTGAAGCCGCGGGCCAGGCTGCGGCGGGTGGAGCGCAAGAGGACAGGGAGGGA
>JBKCTS010000472.1:0-6569 GCA_046318695.1 Acidovorax sp. | reverse complement strand
CGCGCCACGTGGCCGACCCCTTCTACGACAACGGCCCCAATGACAAGGGCATCGGCATCCAGGTGGGACACTCCCTGGCGCGCGTGGCGGCCGGCTTCGGGCTCGCCGCGCTGCTCGCCATCCCGCTGGGCTTCCTGATCGGCATGAGCCCGCTGGTCTACCGCGCGCTCGATCCCTTCATCCAGGTGCTCAAGCCGATCTCGCCGCTGGCCTGGATGCCGCTGGCGCTCTACACGATCAAGGACTCCACGGCGAGCGGCATCTTCGTGATCTTCATCTGCAGCCTCTGGCCGATGTTGATCAACACCGCCTTCGGCGTGGCCAGCGTGCGGCGCGAGTGGCTGAACGTGGCGCGCACGCTCGAGGTGAGCCCGCTGCGCCGCGCCTTCGAGGTGGTGCTGCCGGCCGCCGCGCCCACCATCCTGACGGGCATGCGCATCAGCATGGGCATTGCGTGGCTGGTGATCGTCGCGGCCGAGATGCTGGTGGGCGGCACAGGCATCGGCTACTTCGTGTGGAACGAGTGGAACAACCTCTCGCTCACCAACGTGATCTTCGCCATCGTCGTCATCGGCCTGGTGGGCATGTTGCTGGACCTGGCTTTTGGCCAACTGCAAAAGGTGGTGACCTATGTGGAGTGACGTGACCCAGCGCACTGCTGCGCCCGCCCCCGACACCCTTGTCCCCCAGCAACGAAAGGCCGCCCCCGTGACCGGATTCCTGCAGATCGAAAAACTGGGCAAGGCGTACGTGCCTGCCAAGCCGGTGTTTGCCGATGTGTCGTTCACGCTCGACAAGGGTGAATTCGTCTGCATCATCGGGCACTCGGGCTGCGGCAAAACCACCATCCTGAACGTGCTGGCGGGGCTGGACACGGCCACCTCCGGCAACGTCATCATGGACGGCCGCGAAGTCTCGGGCCCCAGCCTGGACCGGGGTGTGGTGTTTCAAAGCCATGCGCTCATGCCCTGGCTCACGGTGCGCCAGAACATCGCCTTTGCCGTCAAATCGCGCTGGCCCGACTGGAAGGCAGCCCAGGTCAACGCGCATGTGGAGAAGTTCGTGGCCCTGGTCGGACTGAGCCCGGCCATCGACAAGAAGCCTTCGCAACTGTCGGGTGGCATGAAGCAGCGCGTGGGTATCGCACGGGCTTTTTCCATCCAGCCCAAGATGCTGCTGCTGGACGAGCCCTTCGGGGCGCTCGATGCGCTCACGCGCGGCACCATCCAGGACGAGCTGATGACCATCGTGCGGCAGACGCAGCAGACGGTGTTCATGATCACGCATGACGTGGACGAGGCCATCTTGCTGGCCGACCGAATTCTGCTCATGAGCAACGGCAACGAGACGCCCCAGGGCTACCGGCCCGGTGGCATTGCCGAGGTGGTGGTCAACCCGCTGCCGCGCGAGCGCACCCGCGCCAGCCTGCACCACCTGGAAGGCTACTACGGGCTGCGCAACCACATCGTGGACTTCCTGGTCACCCGGGCGAAGGCGTGAACACCCCCTGAGTCGCTTCGCGCCTCCCCCTCAAGGGGGACGCCGCCCGTGCGGCGGGGCGGCCCTTGCACGGCGGCCCTGGCCAGGATCGCGCCGGTTTCAACCCCTGCAGGCAAAGCGCAACCGAACCGCGTCCATTTTTAACCCCTCTTTATCAAGGAGCCATCACCATGAACCGCAACGACGTCACCGAAAAAATCATCAGCACCAAGGTCGCCAAAGGCCTGCAATGGGAGGCCATTGCCAAGAAGGTCGGCCAGTCGAAAGAATGGACCACGGCGCTGTGCCTGGGCCAGATGACGGCCACGGCCGAACAGGCCAAGGTGGTGGGCAAGATCTTCGGCCTCACGGCCGAGGAACAAAAGTGGCTGCAGGTGGTGCCCTACAAGGGCTCGCTGCCCACGCCCGTGCCCACCGACCCGCTGATCTACCGCTGGTACGAGGTGGTGAGCGTATACGGCACGACCATCAAGGAACTGATCCACGAAGAGTTTGGCGACGGCATCATGAGCGCCATCGACTTCAGCATGGACATCCAGCGCGAGGCCAACCCCAATGGCGACCGCGTGAACGTGGTGTTGTCGGGCAAGTTTCTGCCGTACAAGCAATACTGACCTGACGGGCCTGGAACCCGGTTCCGCGCCGAGGAACCCCACCCGCTCCATCGGTTTGCCCGTGGCGCCCCCGTTGTGCTCGCTGGCGGCCTAACATCGGGGCTATCTGTGACGTGATGGAGGGGCGATGGTGCAACGGCGACAACTGATCCAGGCCAGTCTGGCTGCGGCGCTGCCGCTGGCGTCCTCGGGCTTGTACGCCACGCAACCCGATGCGGCAGCGCTGCTGCGCCAGGGCGGCGTGGTGGTCGCGTTCCGTCATGCCCTGGCCCCCGGTACCTTCGATCCGCCGGGCTTTCGTGTCGACGACTGCCTCACCCAGCGCAATCTGAGCGAGGACGGGCGCGAGCAGGCGCGCGCCATCGGGCGCTGGTTTCAGGCCCAGGGCCTGCAGCCTGCGCGGGTGCGTTCCAGCCCCTGGTGCCGCTGTCTGGACACGGCACGACTGGCCTTCAACCAGGCCGAAGCCTGGCCCGCGCTCGCCTCACCGCACGGCGCAGCAGAGACCACCAACGCCACGCACCTGAGCGAACTGCGCGAGGGCTTGACCGCTGTATCGCTGCAGCGCGGGCGCTTCGAGGTCTGGGTCACGCACATGTTCGTGCTGTCGGCGCTGGCCGATGCCAACACCGACTCCGGCGAGGGCCTGGTGCTGCGCGCCGAGGGGGGTGCCCTGCGGGTGCTGGCGCGGCTGCGCGTAGCCTAGCCGCGCCCAGGTTGCGCTCAGGCCGCCGGCGCACCCGACTGGCGGCGAGGGTGGGCGCGGGCGAAAGGCTCCAGCGTCTGGCAGCGCGCCACGATGCGCTCGATGGTCGGGATCCCCGCCACTTCGATCTGGAACACCTGCATCACCGCCATCACGCTGGCCAGGCAGATGTCGGACAGCGTCGGGGTGTCGCCGTGACAGTACAGGCCGGTGTCCGATTCGCTGGCCAGCCGTTGCTCCACGGCGCGCAGGCCGGTGCCAAACCAATGGGTTTGCCAGGCGCGCCAGTCGGAATCGTCAAAGCGGCCCTGCGTCGTGAGGTACTTCTTCACCCGCGGCGTGATCAGCGGGTGCGTGTCGGCTGCCAGCATGCCCGCCAGCCCACGCACGCGGGCGCGGCCGTGTCGGTCGGGTGGCAGCAGCGGCGGCTCGGGCTGCGTTTCTTCCAGAAATTCCAGAATGGCGAGCGACTGTGTCAGCGGCGCATGGCCCGGCTCCAACAGCGTCGGGATGCCGCCCAGCGGGTTGAGCGCGCGGTAGGCCGGGGTGTGCTGTTCGCCGGCGTCGAGGTTGAGGATGTGCTCGTGCGCGTGCAGCCCCTTCTTGGCCAAGGCCACGCGCACGCGGTAGGTGGCCGAGGTGCGCCAGAAGCCGTAGAGGTCGAAGGTCGGCATGGGGCTCAGTGTAGCGTCAGCGGCAGCGATGTCGTCTTCACACGCACCGGCGCCGGTTGTGTTTCATAGGGTTGTGGTGTGCAGCCACAGATGTCGGCGGCGATGGTGCGGGCCTGGCGCGCGATCGGTTCAATGAAGCGGCTGGCCTGCCCGCCCACGGTGATGCAGTCGCCCAAGGCGTGGATACGCGGGTCGCTGGTGCGCAGCGTGGCGGGCTCCACCTCAATGCCATTGCGCCACGCCAGCCCAGCGCTGTGCGCCAGCCGGTTCGGTGTCTGCAGGCCGGTGGCGGCGATCACCTGGTCGGCCACGAAGCTTTGGCCGCACGCGGTGGCAAGGTGGTAGCGTCCGTCGCATCGACCCAGGTGCGCCACGCTCACGCCGCCGACAAAGCGAATCGGCAGGTCTTGCCAGGCCTGCAGCATCTGCGCGCCGGCCTGCGCGCCGTGCCAGCGCGCCAGCGGTTCCGGCTGCGTGTCCAGCAGCGTGATGCGGTGGCCGCCCAGCGCCAGGTCGTTGGCCAGTTCGCGGCCCACCAGGCCTGCGCCGACGATCAGTATGTCCTTTGGTGTGTCACCCAAGGCTGCGCGCAACTGCAGATACGCGCCCAGGTGGTTCACGCGCCAGCACAATGCGGCGGGCAGGCTGGACGGCAGCGCCGGTTGCGCGCCGTGGGCCAGCACCAGGTGCCGGTAGGGCAGCACGCCACGCGTGGTGCGCAACTGCTGTGTGTCTGCGCAGATGCGGATGGCATGGGTGTGCGCCAGCAGGCGCACGTTCAGGCGCTGCGCGGCGGCGGGGCCGGTTTCGCGCACCAGTTTCTCGGTACTGAGCTGGCGCGCCACGGCCACTGACAAAAGCGGCTTGTCGTACACGTCACCGGCGCAGGCCGTCACCACGGTGATGGGCAGCGCGGCGTCCAGGGCGCGCAGCGTCTCGGCCAACTGCCAGCCAGCACGGCCGGCGCCGACGATCACCACCCCGGGAGCTTCGCGCGT
This sequence comes from Acidovorax sp., assembly GCA_046318695.1. Classification (GTDB taxonomy): domain Bacteria; phylum Pseudomonadota; class Gammaproteobacteria; order Burkholderiales; family Burkholderiaceae_C; genus Acidovorax. The sequence goes on along the minus strand of JBKCTS010000472.1, from coordinate 2,077 downwards.
GGTGAGCGTCGGTGCGCGGGCGGCCTGTGCCTGCAGCGCGGCCAGATCGGGCGGCGTGTAGGGCGCGAAGTCGGCCTTGGTCACACCGCACAGCGGGCAGGCCCAGTCGTCGGGGATATCCGCCAGCCGCGTGCCGGGGGGCAGGCCACCGTCGGGGTCGCCCTCGGCCTCGTTGTAGATGTAGCCGCAGGCGTTGCAGATGTATTGCTGCCAGGGCGCCGTGGTTTGAGCCGCGCCGCCACCAGGCAACAACCGTTCGCCCTGCGCTTGTCGAAGGGCTTGCAGGGCTTTGACCAGCTCGGCCTGAACGGGTTTTTCGACTTCCTCGCAGCGATTCGTCGGCGTGTTCATGCCGGCATCTCCTCGGCGCTGAGCCGGGCGATCTCTTTTCGCAGGTGCTTGATGGCGGGCGTGACAATGGCCACAAAGTGCGACTCGCGCACGCGGCGCTGCACATCCGAGCTCATCAGGTAACCACGCGCGCCCTGGTGCATCAGGGCCGATTGGGCGGCGCGCAGGCACAGCTCGGCACCGTGGGCGCGCGCGTCCAGCACGTCGATGAAGAACTCGGTACGGGTGTCGAAGGGGGTCTCGGCCAGGTGCATCACGCGGGCGGTGAGCGCATCGAGTTCGGCCTGCAGTGCATCGGGTCGGTCTTCCAGGAACTGGTTGACGTGGCCCAGTTGTGCCTCGACCGACCACATCGAGTCGATGGCACCCTGCGTGACGCCCAGGGCCATGCCACATTGCAGCATCACGAAGGCGCCGCGGATGCGTGCGATGAAGGGCCGGGCGGGGTCGGCGATGATGTCGGCCGTGCCGATGAAATGGTCTTGCAGCCGCAGAGCCCAGGTGCCGGTGCCCTCCATGGCCGAGAAGCTGGGGCATTCGCGCATCTCCACGCCCGGGGCGTCGCAGCGCAGCAGGAACATCACCTCGCGCTGGCTGGTGCTGCCATCGGCCTCGACCACCGCCGCAATGGCGCCGCAGTAATGGTTGTGCCCCAGGTTGCTCACCCAGGGCAGGGTGCCGTTGACAAGGTAGCCGCCCTCGACCGCCGTTGCCTTGAGCAGCAGGCTTTCGATCTGTGCGTAGCTTTTCATGGGATTGGACAGCGCAGTGCCGCCCAGGCTGGCCCCGCTGGCGTGGCGCTGCAGCACCGCACCCGCCAGCGCCGGGTTGCCCGACTGCTGCAGGTACAGCCCGCAGACCGCCTGGCACCACATCATGAAGCCGGTGGCGCCGCACACGCGCGAGACCTCCGCCATGGCGCGGATGGCCAGCGCGTAGCTGCCCGCGCCAGTGGGGGCGTCCAAGTGCGCGCCCATGGCGCCCAGCGCGGCCAGCTCGCGCAGCACCGCCGCCGGGTAGTGGCCCTGGCGGTCGATGGCCTCCACCTGCTGCTGCAGCGGGCCCTGCGCCACCGCGCGCACAGCGGTCAGCAGTGCGTCGCCAGACAGGGGTGGCATGGGGGTCGCGTCACGGGGCAGGTCGGCGGCGTTCATGGGGAGTCCTTGCGTGCGTTTGTCTGAAATGGCCGTTCGCGCTGAGCCGGTCGGGCGGCTTGGACAAGCTCAGCCTGAACGGGGGTGCGGGCCGGTCGGCTCAGTCAGCCAGGCTGATGGTGAAAGGGATGGGGTTGCGCATGGTGTTGGCCACCGGCGAGTAAAAGTTGGCGTGCTGCACGATCTCGTCGAGCACCTCGCGCGGCGCGTCGCCCTCCAGCACGACCTTCACGCGGATGGCCTGAAAGCCCATCTCAGGGGGCATCTTTTGCAGCGCGCCACCGGCACCCCAGGCGGCGGGGTTGCCGATGTCACCTTCCATCAGGATCTCGATCTTGCTGAGCTTGATTTGCTTCCAGGTGGCCACGGCCGTGATGCCTACCGCCAGGCAACCGCCCAGGCCCGACAGCACGATTTCGCCGGGTTCGGGTGCGGTGTCTTGCCCGAACAGGTGCAGGGGCTCGTCCACCACCACGGGGGCGTGGTTGCCCACATAGCTGAGCGAGCGGTACTGGCCCTCCATGACCGTGCGGACCTTGTTGGTCCCCCGGCTGGCTGGGTTGGCGCGGCCC
>JBKCTS010000471.1:0-2265 GCA_046318695.1 Acidovorax sp. | reverse complement strand
GCTTTTTGCGCATTCGCAGCGGTGACAACCCGCTGGACATGACGGGCGTGCACCCCGAGACCTACCCGGTGGTCGAGCAGATCATGGAAAAGACCGGCAAGCCCGTGGCCGAGATCATGGGCCGCGTCGACATGCTCAAGACCCTCAGGCCCGAGCTGTTTGCGGGCGACAAGTTTGGCGTGATCACCGTCCGGGACATCCTCTCAGAGCTTGAAAAGCCCGGCCGCGACCCGCGCCCGGACTTCAAGGTGGCGTGCTTCAACGAGGGCGTGGAGGACATCAAGGACCTCAAGGAGGGCATGATCCTGGAGGGCACGGTGAGCAATGTGGCCCAGTTCGGCGCCTTCATCGACCTGGGTGTGCACCAGGACGGGCTGGTGCATGTGAGCCAACTGGCCCACAAGTTCGTGAGCGATGCGCGCGAAGTGGTCAAGACGGGGGACATCGTCAAAGTCAAGGTCATGGAAGTGGATGTCGAGCGCAAGCGCATCGGTCTGTCGATGAAGCTGGGCGATGCGCTGCCGCGCGCTGGCGGTGACCGTGGAGCGCCCCGCAGCAATCGTTTTGAAGGCGCAGGCCGCGCCAATATGCAACCCCAGCGCCGCGCGCCCGAGCCAGCGCAGCAGTCGGCCATGGCAACTGCCTTTGCCAAGCTGCAACAAGCCAAGGGCCACTGAAGGTCTGCGGGGCCCGTAGTGCTGTCAAGGCGTGGGCCGCGGTTTCAAACGCAGCGTCTGCTGTGGTGTTGCAGGGGCTGGGATTTGCCGCCGGGTTAGCGACGGCATGCACTGCCGTGATCTGCGGGACGCCCTGCAGCCGTCCGGCCTGAAGCTGGATATCGCTGGGCCGGTCAGGGTCATAATCCACCACGGCGCGCGGCAAATTTCCACGATGCGTTGGTGATTTGCGTCGCGCTTGACACCCGGGGCGAGCCCCAGCCACAGTACCGGACAAGCCAGTTGCTTGCTGAGACCTGCCGACATTCCTAACCGCAATGCGCCCTACACGATGGAGTTGAATACACTGATTGAACGGCCCTTGGCCTTGCCAAATCTTCCGCGCGCAGTGGCGCTGCTGATGAGCGAGCTGGGTCAGCCCGAACCCAGCCTGCGCCGTCTCAACCAGTTTTTCGGGATCGATCCGGTCTTGGCCGCTCGTCTGCTGGAACTGGCCAACTCGCCTCCCTTTCGGCTGACGCGGCGGATTGCAGGCATACCGGAGGCGCTGGCATTGCTGGGCACGGAGCCATTGCGAAGCCTGGTGTCCACGGCCACGCTGGGTGGGTCCTCGCGGTCGGTACCGGGTGTGAACATGCAGCAGTTTTGGCGCTACAGCCTCAACACCGCCAAGCTGGCGCGTTCACTGGCGGTCCTGGTGCGCCGTAATCAGATCGCCGCGTATTCGGCCGGCTTGATGCATGCCTTGGGGGAACTGGCCATGCACCTGGGCGACCCGGAACATACCCTTGCCGTGGACACACTGGTGGCTCCTCTGGACCTGCGCCGCGCCAAGGTCGAGCAGCGGCTGCTGGGGTATAGCTACGTCGATGTGACGGCAGGTCTGGCTCGGCGCTGGCAACTCCCCGAAATCGTGGTCGATGCGTTGCAGCACCAAAACGCACCGTTTGAAAACAATGCCTACGAGCCACTCGGCGGCGTCATCCACCTGGCCGCCTGGCGGGCCCGGGCCCTGGAGGCCGAGCTGGACAACCGGGAACTCACGGTGTCGTTCCCGGACAAGGTAGGCCTGGCCCTGGGCCTGGACATCGCCATGGTCCTCCAGCAGGATCCCATCGACTGGACCGTCCGAGCTGATTCCGAGGACTATTTGGTGTGAACGGACTGCCCATCGGCGACATGCTCGGGCTGTCGCTGCGGTGGGTCCACGGTGTCGCGTGAACACCGTGCCACGCGGTGTGCTTTGCGACAATGGCCGCCATGAAAGCACTGCACATCCTTGCCGGCGCCCGCGCCCGCCAGCATATCGCTCGGCACGGTCTGCAGCCATCGGATGTGGGCGTGGTGCCTGCAGCAGCGGGTGGACCTAAGGGGCTCATCCTTGGCCCGCTCGATCGCTTCATCTTTGGCCAATGGTTGCCGCGATCGAGCCAGCCGGTGCATCTGGTGGGCGCGTCCATCGGGGCCTGGCGCATGGCTACGGCGTGCCTGGATGGGGCGGTCGCTGCCTTCGAACGGCTGTAGCGGGACTACATTTACCAGGAATACGAGATCCCTCCAGGTAAAAAGCGGCCTGCTCCTGCCCATG
>JBKCTS010000470.1:0-2741 GCA_046318695.1 Acidovorax sp. | reverse complement strand
CCTGGTTCCCGTTCAAGGTGCCCAAGACCACGGTGCGGCAGGGGCGGATTGAGCGGGCGCTGCGCGAGCGGGGCTGACAACGGACGGCAAGGCTGATGAATGTCTTCCCGCCAAAAGCCAATCGCTTGAGCCCGTTGCTCTTGTAACGATCGAAAACCAGAGTCAACTGGCGCGGGGCGAGGACGCGCACAGGGTGTGCCTGGAAACCCGGTTGCATGCCACACTACTGTATGTCTCAACAGTTTTGGGCCGCGCAGGCCCTTGAATCATTTGACGCAGTGCTGCAAGCCACCGAAGGCTTTCGCAGCCGCCCCGGCCAGCGGCTGATGGCTGAGCAGGTGGCGCGCACGTTCAGCGCCGCCACGCTGGGCAAGGTGGATGAAGAAACTGGCGAGGCCGCGCCCACGCGGTCGATTGCCGTCATCCAGGCGGGCACGGGGGTGGGCAAGTCGCTGGCGTACTGCGCCCCGGCCATTGCGCTGGCGCTGGCGCGCGGCACGCGGGTGCTGATCTCCACCGCCACCGTGGCGCTGCAGGAGCAGCTGGTCCACAAAGATTTGCCCGCGCTGGCCGCGCGCATGCCCCAGCCCTTCAAATTTGCGCTGGCCAAGGGGCGGGGGCGCTACGTGTGCAAGCTCAAGCTCGACCGCCTGGCCGGTACGGGCGAGGCCGGTGACGACGGCGAAGACGACCTGTTTGCCGACGAGGAAGCCGCCGCCCGCGCCAAGCGCCCACGGCACGAGACCGAAGCGCGCATGCAGTTTTACGCAACCATGTCGCAGACCTTATCGAAAGGCGCATGGGATGGCGACCGCGACAGCCTCCACACCCCACCGGAGCCCGAGGTATGGAGCCCCGTGGCGGCCGAGGGCGCATCGTGCACCGGCAAGCATTGCCCGGCCTTCAGCCAGTGCGCCTACTACGACAAGCGCAAGGAGCTGGTGGGCGCGCAGGTGATTGTGGCCAACCATGATCTGCTGCTGTCGACGCTGGGCGCGCGCGTGCTGCCCGAGCTGGACAACTGCCTGCTGGTGCTGGACGAAGCCCACCACCTGCCCGCCACGGCGCTGGACCAGTTTGCCTGCAGCATGGACCTGTCGCGCATCACCTGGATCGAGCGGCTGGCCAGCCGGAGCCTGCGCATTGGCGCGCTGCTGGAGGTCGAAGAGATTGCCGACATCCCCAAACATTCGGCCCAGTTGCGGCAGACGTTGCAGGACCTCGCGCGCATCGTGATGGATGTGTATGGCGCCACGCTCAAGAGTCAAAAAGATACCTGGGGCCCGGCGCGCGTGCGGGTGCCGCGTGGCGAGCTGCCCGAGCCGCTGATTGCGCCCCTGGGCGTGCTGGCCGCCAGTGCCGAGGGCTTTCTCGACGCACTGCGCGCCATCAGCAAAGCCCTGCGCGCCGAGATGCGCGACAAGCCCGAGGAGGCCAGGCGCCTGTCCACGCTGTACGCGCAAATTGGCATGCTGGCCCCGCGCCTGGAAGGGCTGCACGCCACCGCGCAATTGCTGCTGCAGGATGCGCCCGAGGGCGCCGATCACACCTTTGTCCCGGCGGCCAAGTGGTTCACGCTGGAGACCGATGGCGACTTCATCGCGGTCAAGGCCCACGCCAGCCCCATCCTGCCCGCCACCGCGCTTCGCAACCACCTGGGTAGCGGGGTGCGCGGCGCGGTGCTCACATCGGCCACGCTTACCAGTTGCGGGCACTTTGACTTCTTCCTGCACGAGGCGGGCCTGCATGGCGACGAGGCCGCCACCACGCTGGAGGTGGCCAGCCCCTTCGACTACGCCGCGCAGGGCACGCTGATTGCCGCCGAGACCCGCGCCGACCCCAAGAACGCCGCGCAGTTCACCCCCGAGATGGTCGATGCGCTGCTACACGACATCGCCCGCGTGGAATCCGGCGCGCTGGTGCTCTTTACATCTCGCGAGCAGATGCGCCAGGCGGTGGATGCCCTGCCCACCGCCATGCGCAGCGTGGTGCTGGTGCAAAACGCGCTGCCGCGCACGCAACTGCTTGCGCGCCACCGCGAGCGGGTGGAAAACGGCGAGCCTTCGGTCATCTTTGGCATGCAGTCGTTTGGCGAGGGGCTGGATTTACCGGGCCGACTGTGCGAGTCGGTCTTTATTACCAAGCTGCCCTTTGCCCCGCCCGATGACCCGGTGGGCGAGGCGCGTGCCGAGTGGCTGCGCGCCGTGGGCCGCGACCCGTTCAGCGAGCTGGTGGTGCCCGCCACGGCCATCCGCCTGGCGCAATGGGTGGGCCGTGCCATCCGCACCGAAGACGACCAGGCCCATGTGTACTGCTACGACAAGCGCCTGATGCGCACCAGCTACGGCCAGCGCCTGCTCAAGGGCCTGCCGCCGTTTGCGCTGCAGCAGCGCGTGCCGTTGTAGCCCGGCGCTGCCGGCAGGGCAACCGCCTGATGGGACCAAGGGACCAAGGGTCTCTGGGCCTGTGTGCCGGTTTGGGTTCAACCTAAAAACGGCAGTTGACCGCTTGTCATCTTGGCGCACACCGCGTGGTCGCGGGCCCTGCGTTGTTTTCGCAGCCTCACCTTTGGGGTGACAGCGCTATGCACTTGCCAGCACCGCTTTTGGCGCGCCATGCGGCGTGGGGGGGGGGGGGGGGGGGGGCGCGCCCCCCCGCGCCCCCCCCCCCGCCGGGGCCCACCCACCCACCACCACCGTGATGCCCGTGGCCGCCGCGGTGCCAGGGGCATAGGTTGTGCC
>JBKCTS010000469.1:0-4279 GCA_046318695.1 Acidovorax sp. | reverse complement strand
CAAGATCACCACCTCAACAATAAACACCAACTCTGCCGGCGACACACTGACCGCCAAACCCAACTACCAGACCATAACTGACAATCTGCCACTAACCTACAAGATATAACTTACACACATTGAGTTATGCCCCGGGTACTGCTTGTTGAAGACCATCCACGCATGGCTCAGGCCGTAGTCATCGCCTTGCGAGCTCAAGGCATCGCATGTGACACAGTGACCAACCTGGGTCATGCCGCAGCCTTCTTGGAAACCGTGCGATACGACGCGCTGATTCTGGATCGTGGTTTGCCCGACGGCGACGGGCTGTCGTTGCTGGCGCAGTTGCGCGCTCTTCGGCAGTCCACGCCCTGCCTGATCCTCACAGCCCGCGACGCTCTCGGCGATCGCGTGAGCGGACTCGAAAACGGAGCCGACGATTACCTGACCAAGCCCTTCGAAATGGCCGAACTGGTGGCAAGAACCAAAGCCTTGATGCGCCGCAACCAGCCATGGGCACCGGATGAAGCCTGTTTTTCTGACCTAAGAGTGTCGCCTCAGGCGAGCACGCTTTTTGTTGGCTCCTCATCCATCACCTTGTCACCCAGCGAGCTGCAGGTTCTCTTGACCCTGATTCGCAACGCGGGACAAGTGGTGCGCCGAGGTGCGCTGGAGTCAGCCGCCTGGGGCGCTTTTTCCGAGATAACGCCCAAGGCGCTGGACGTCGCTATCATGCGCCTGCGAGGCAAGCTGACAGCGCTTCAATCGGGCGTATCGATTGTCAACACAAAGGGCGTGGGCTATGCATTGGCGGTTCCTCAAGACACCTAGCCTCGCCCTGCGCCTGACCCTGGTGTTTTCCTTTTCGATCGCCATCGTGGCGGGCCTGTATCTGTCGGTTCAGGCCTTTCTCGTGCACCGCTTTGGCGACTTCATCACGCAGCAAAGCCTCATGGGCCAGACCCACGACATCGCCGAGGCTATTACCCTCGACGCGAACGGTGATCTGACCGTGCGGTTGAAGGGACAGGACGTCGAAAGCTTCGATGCATTTTTTGCGAACCTGAAGTACCGCGTTGTTTCCAGTGACGGCCAGGTCTTGGCGACCTCGGACAGCGACTTCAGCAGCCTATTGCCGGGTGTCTCCATGGATCAGCAAGATGAACGCTACTCGCGTACCGAGATCAATGGCAAACCTTTTCACGTAGTTTCCGTGCTCCATCGGGTTCAGGGTCGGGACTATTGGGTTCAGGTGGGCCGAAGTAACCGATTTGCCAAACTCGCCCAGGAGGCCATTGCCCCGGCCATTGCAGAGGCCGTGGGCATCATGGCCACCCTGGCGATTGGGGTGCTGGCCGTACTGAGCTACTGGGGTGTGCGCAGCGTGCTGCAGCCGATCCGTCTGGCCAGTCAGGCCGCACGCACGGTGGGGCAGAACAACTTGTCTGCAAGGATTCCGGTGGAGCCGCTGCCTGCCGAAATCCGGCCTCTGGTCATCGCTTTCAACGAAGTATTGGCGAGTCTGGAGGTCGCCTTCAATGCACAACAGCGGTTTTTTGCCAATGCCGCCCATGAGCTCAAGACGCCCATCGCCTTGCTGCGCGGTCAGTTGGAGGTTCAGGCAGATCGCATCCCTCCACAAACCTTAGACGACGTCGACGCACTTGGAAGAGCTGTGAATCAACTGCTGCACGTGGCAGAGGTCACGGGTGGACGACCCTTGAAGAAGCAACCTGTATCGTTGGAGGCGGTGACACTACAAGTATGCGGATTTCTCTCGTGGCGCGCGCAGAAAACAGAAGTCAGCGTGCAGGTCGTGCGGGAGTCGCCTGACCTTGAGGTGATGGCCGACTCGGGAGAGCTATTTGTCCTGCTGAAAAACTTGGTTGAAAACGCAGTTGATCATTCACCCAAGGGCGGCACTGTTCGAATCAGCCTGACCCATGGTGGGGTCCGCGTTGAGGATCAAGGCCAAGGAGTCGCAGAGCATCAGCGCAGCCAGGTATTTGAACGATTCTGGAGGGCTGCTGACAACACGAAGCCGGGCTCTGGTCTGAGCCTGTCCATCTGCATGGAAGTCGCACGCTCTCACGGTTGGCAGTTGAAATGCAGGTCGTCAGTGCTCGGTGGAGCGCTCTTCGAACTGGACTTTGAAGCAACGGCGATTGATCATCACCTGCAGACCCTGAGCGCGAGGTGAGAGCAAGCGACAGGCGTCCAATTGACTCTCTAAACGGCTCCCACCCCATGGCCGCCGAAACACCAAGGCTCCCGCGACGACACGGCACAGCGTGCTCAGCGCACCCCACACACCAGCGTGCCCGGCTCGTTGTGGGCCAGCTCCCGCTCGTTCTTGGCCTGCGCCACTTCCATGTCGCGCGGCAGGGTCACTCCGTTCTTCACCGCCAGAATCTCGGCCATGACACTGACCGCGATCTCGGGCGGCGTCTTGCTGCCGATGTAGATGCCAATCGGCCCGCGCAGGCGGGCCAGGCTCGCCTCAGTCTGGCCGAAATGCTCCATCATGCGGGTGCGGCGGGCCTCGTTGTTGCGGCGTGAGCCGATGCCGCCCACGTAGAACGCCTCGGTGCCCAGCGCCTCCAGCAGGGCCAGGTCATCGAGCTTGGGGTCGTGCGTGAGCGCCACCACGCAGCTTCGACGGTCGGGCTTGAAGGCCTGCACCACATCGTCGGGCATGTCACTGACGACCGTCGCCCCAGGCACGCTCCAGACGCCGCGGTACTCCTCGCGCGGATCGCAAACCGTCACGGCAAACCCGTTGAACAGGGCCATGGTGGCCAGGTATTCAGCGAGCTGACCGGCACCGATGAGCAGCATGCGGTACTCGGGGCCGAAGGTGTTGGTGATCTGCTGCGCATCGACCACCAGGTCGGCGGGCGCATCGGCCGGGTGCAGGCTGGCCACGCCATCGGCCAGTTGCACCGTGCGCTGCGTCAGACGCCCCGCCTGCAGCGCAGCGATCAGTTCGGCCAGGCTGGATGCATCGGGGTCGTACTCCAACAGCAACTCCAGCGTACCGCCGCAGGGCAGGCCAAAGCGGTGGGCCTCATCGGCCGTGATGCCGTACTTTACGAACGAAGGCGGGCCGCTGGGCATGACGTGCCCCCCGGGCAAGGCCGCATTGGAGCCTGCTGCACTGGCTGCATAGGCACGGGTGTGGCGGTCAATCAGGTCGTCTTCGATGCACCCACCCGACACAGATCCCACCACCGCGCCGTCTTCACACAGCGCCATGATCGAGCCCACCGGCCGGGGCGATGAACCCCAGGTGCGCACCACCGTCGCCAGCAACGCATGCCGGCCTGCGGCACGCCATCCGTGCAGGGTGCGCAACACCATCACATCCAGGTTTTCCATCCGTTGCCTCTGTGTGTGCAGAAATGAAGACAGGGGCCAAGGCCGGCGAGGGCATGCAATCGGGCCGCGCAGACCGCGTCAGCGGCTGAGCCACCAGCCCACGGCGGCTAACGCCGCTGCCCCAACCACCCAGACCCACACCGGCAGGCCTCGGCCATGATCCTGCGGGCCGCTCGACGCGGCCACGGCCTCGGCGTCAGGCTGGGTGGGCGCACTGCCCGGCTCGGTGGCTGGTGCCTCACGCGGGTAGCGGCGCTGCATCTCGTCGTCAAAACGCTTGAAAAAATCCTCGGCCATGGACTTGGCCGCACCATCGATGAGCCGCTGCCCCAGCTGCGCGATCTTGCCGCCCACCGTGGCGTGCACGGTGTATTGCAATTCGCAGCTTTCCTGGCCAGCGCCGTTGGCGGGCAGTGGCACCAGCAACACTTTGGCGTTGCCCTTGCCAAAACCGGCCACGCCGCCCGAGCCATCGAACGCGATGGTGTAGCTCTGGGGCGCCACGATGTCTGACAGCGTGATCTTTCCTGCAAATTTGGCGGAGACAGGCCCGATCTTCAGCGCCATCGCCACGGCGTACTGGTGCTCGCCCGTGGGCTCGACCTTGTCGCAGCCGGGGATGCACAGCTTGAGCACTTCGGGGTTGTTGAGCGCGTCCCAGGCCTGCTGCTGGCTCACGGCCAGGGCGCGACTGGCTTGCATTTCCATGATGGGGTTCCTCTCGGGCTGTGAGTGTGGTGGGTGTTGGGGCTCAAAGGCGGCGGTTCGGCAAGCGCGGGCGGGGCGGGGCCTCAACGCCTTCCGGTCGGGCGCAGCAACGCTGCCAGGCTGGCGGCCAGATCCTGCAGGCGGGCCAGGTTGTGCACCGCCACCATGCCGTGCGCCTGCCGGTGCAGGGCTGCCGCGCCGCGCGCCGTGGGTG
>JBKCTS010000468.1:0-1131 GCA_046318695.1 Acidovorax sp. | reverse complement strand
GGCCATGGCGGTTTTCACATATTCCTTGCCGTCGGCCAGGGTGAAGGCCAGCTCCAGCGCCAGGTTGGCCCCGGCCACTTGCATGTGGTAGCCGCTGATGGAGATCGAGTTGAACTTCGGCATGTGCTTTGCCGTGTACTCGATGATGTCGCCGATGATCTTCATCGACGGCTTGGGCGGGTAGATGTAGGTGTTGCGCACCATGAACTCTTTCAGAATGTCGTTCTGAATGGTTCCGCTGAGCTTGTCTTGCGAGACGCCCTGCTCCTCTGCCGCCACCACATAGCCCGCCAGCACCGGCAGCACCGCGCCGTTCATGGTCATCGACACGCTGACCTTGTCCAGCGGGATCTGGTCGAACAGGATTTTCATGTCCTCGACCGAATCAATCGCCACGCCCGCTTTGCCCACATCGCCCGTCACGCGCGGGTGGTCGCTGTCGTAGCCCCGGTGGGTGGCCAGGTCAAACGCCACGCTCACGCCCTGCCCGCCTGCGGCCAGCGCCTTGCGGTAGAAGGCGTTGGATTCTTCGGCGGTCGAAAAACCGGCGTATTGGCGAATCGTCCAGGGCCGCACCGCGTACATGGTGGCCTGCGGGCCGCGCAGGTAGGGCTCAAAACCGGGCAGCGTGTTGGCATGCGGCAGGCTGGCGGTGTCTTGTGCGGTGTACAGCGGCTTGACCGTGATGCCGTCCGGCGTGACCCAATTCAGGGCGTTCACATCGCCCCCCGGCGCTGACTTGGCCGCAGCCTTGGCCCAGGCATCGAGTGAGGCAGCGGCAAACTCTGGGGGCTGGGTGCGATGGGGGTCACTCATGGCGAAGGCTTCTCCGTAGATGGCGTGGGTGCGTCCAACACCCCGCATGGGCGGCGGTCGCGCGGGTGCAGTGGTGTGGCGGCGAGTTTACATCATTCATAATTATTGATTCAAAATATTCCTTGCAGCTTACAATGGGCCCATGTCTGCCCTCACCCTCACCCCTCGAGCGCTTTACGAAGAAGTGGCAGAGCAGCTGCGCCAACGGATCTACCGGCGCGAACTGGCGCCCGGAAGCTGGATCGATGAGCTGAAGATTGCGCAGGAATTCGGCATCAGCCGCTCCCCCCTGCGCGAGGCCCTCAAGGTGCTCGC
>JBKCTS010000467.1:0-10209 GCA_046318695.1 Acidovorax sp. | reverse complement strand
GTATGGTGGTTCCACCACTGCCATCCTGGTCAATCTTCCGGGCGAGTCTTCGTCGGTGGTGACCGTGATTGACGGCTATCAGATGGCCCGCAAGGGCCGTGCTGGCCCGGCGCTGGCTGCGGCCGGTCTGGGCTCGTTCTTCGCCGGTTGCGTGGGTACGTTGATCCTGGCGGCGTTTGCACCCCCGCTGACCGAAGTGGCCTTCAAGTTCGGCCCTGCCGAGTACTTCTCCTTGATGGTTTTGGGCCTCATTGGTGCCGTGGTGCTGGCGTCCGGCTCGCTCTTGAAGGCGGTTGCCATGATCGTGCTGGGGCTGCTGTTGGGCCTCGTGGGTACCGACGTGAATTCGGGTGTGGCCCGCTTCAGCTTTGACATTCCTGAACTGACGGACGGTATCGGCTTTGTGACCATCGCCATGGGTGTGTTCGGTTACGGCGAAATTATTGCCAACCTGTCGAGACCTGACGAAGAGCGCGAGGTGTTCACGGCCAAGGTGGAAGGCCTGTTTCCTACCAAGGACGACTTCAAGCGCATGATTCCTGCCGTGCTGCGCGGCACTTCACTGGGTGCCGCCCTCGGCATCTTGCCCGGCGGCGGCGCGCTGCTGGCGGCCTTTGCGGCCTACACGCTGGAGAAGAAGACCAAGCTCCAGCCTGGCGAAGTCCCCTTCGGTCAGGGCAACATCCGCGGCGTGGCGGCTCCTGAGTCGGCCAACAACGCCGGTTCGCAGACTTCCTTTATTCCACTGCTCACGCTCGGTATTCCGCCGAACGCGGTGATGGCGCTGATGGTGGGCGCGATGACCATCCACAACATCCAGCCTGGTCCTCAGGTGATGACCAGCAACCCCGAGCTGTTCTGGGGGCTGATCGCTTCGATGTGGATCGGCAACGCCATGCTGATCATTCTGAACCTGCCGCTGATCGGCATCTGGATCAAACTGCTGACCGTGCCTTACCGCTGGCTGTACCCGTCCATCGTGCTGTTCTGCGCGGTGGGTGTGTATTCCACCAACAACAATACCTTTGACATCTGGATGGTGGGTATTTTCGGCCTCGTCGGCTACATCTTCTACAAGCTGGGCACGGAGCCTGCACCCTTGCTGCTAGGGTTCATCCTGGGTCCGATGATGGAAGAAAACCTGCGCCGTGCCCTGCTGCTGTCGCGCGGCGACTGGAGCGTCTTTGTCACGCGTCCCCTGTCGGCCGGTCTGCTGGCGGCCGCTGCGCTGCTGCTCATCATCGTGCTGTTGCCGTCGGTGAAGAACAAGCGCGAAGAAGCCTTCGTCGAGGACTGACCCTGCCCAGCCGGGTACGCCCGGCAAAATTCCCACAACGGCACCTTCGGGTGCCGTTGTTTTTTGGCAGTTATCCCGACGTACGGCGAGCGGTGTCGGTGGACAATCGCGCAAAGAGGTTCGCATGTCTACTCCATTTCACCCCGCGCAGCATCCCCACCGGACCATGTTGCACAACGAAATCCACGCGCGTCCACCCGAGTCGATGACGGCGCCGTTGGCCATTGCACATATCGTGATGATTGCGGATGCAGCGGGCCGTGAGGCCAGCCGCTCCCATGTGGCCGAGTTGCTGCGTAACCATCACCTGGCGCTGCCCGATGCCCACACGACCCATTTGCGCATGGACCTGGGTGCCTTCCGCCTGCGCTGGGAGATGCATACCGAGTTTGTCTCTTGGACCTTCATGGCGTCGGCGACCGAGGAGGTCCTTGTCGATCGTGACCCGGTCAGCGCGATCGATGCGGTTCCGCGCGACTGGCTGGCGGCATTGCCGGGACAGTGTCTTTGCAGCTTGAACCTGTGGGTACTGCCCACGCAGTCGTTCGGCTCGGACGCGCAGGTCACGCATGTCCTGCATGAGGACACGATGGTCGCCTCTACCGTGGCCGGCGGTTATGGGGAGGTGTATACCGACTTTGCGATCCATCCCGACGGCTTCTCGCGCATGGTACTGCTCGCCGCAGGCATGGCACCGCGCCGATTAGGACGTCTGGTGCAGCGTTTGCTGGAGATCGAAACCTACCGCATGGCCGCATTGCTGGGCCTTCCGGCGGCTCGTGAGGCGGCGAACGTGCTGGCATTTGCGGAGCGCGAACTCGCCGAGCTTGCCAACGCTATCCGCACGGCCAACAGGGATGCGGAACCCGCATTGCTGGACCGGCTCACGCGCCTGGCCGGGCAGGTGGAAAGTCAGTATGCCGCCACGCATTCGCGTTTTTCTGCCAGCAGCGCCTACTTTGCGCTGCTGGACAAGCGGATCGAGGACATTGATGAGTCGCGCCTGGCGGGGATGCAGACGATACGTGAATTCATGGATCGGCGGCTCACCCCCGCGCGCAGTACCTGCGAGTGGGCTACGCGGCGCCAGGACGCGCTGTCGCAGCGGGTTTCGCGCATGAGCAACCTCTTGCGCACGCGGGTGGAAATAGAGCAGCAGCAAAGCAGCCAGGCTCTGCTCAAGACCATGAATCAGCGTCAGGATATGCAGCTCAAAATGCAGTCCACGGTGGAAGGTCTGTCCGTGGCGGCCATCACTTACTACATCGTCGGCCTGGTCAGCTACCTTGCTAAAGGCGCTGAGCCGCTGGGCTGGTCTTTTTCCCCTGAGTCGACGGCTGCTGCTGCCATTCCGCTGGTTGCCGTGGGTGTGTGGTGGTCTATGCGCCGGTTGCACCATCGGGTGTTTCGCAAGCATCGGGAATGAGGGGCGTTGGTCAGGTATCGGCCACGTATTGCAGGAAATCCGTACAGCGGTCCGGCCTGTGGCCGTCACCATCTGACGCGGGACGGTTTGTGAGCAATCCGTCTGCCAGCTTGGCTCGTACCTTTTTTGCACATCCACCTCAGTGCTCTCAGCCCAGGTAAACCATGACGCAAGCTGCTAAACAGGGTGTCGCAACCGGACTGCTGCTGGCGCTTGTTGGATCCATTGCCTTCAGCGGCAAGGCCATCATCGTCAAGCTTGCCTACCGCTATGGCGTGGATGCTGTGACGCTCATCATGTACCGCATGCTGTTTGCGCTTCCCATCTTTGCCTTCATGGCCTGGTGGGCCAGCCGGGGCAAGCCACCGCTTTCTCGAAAAGACTGGCTGGGCGTGCTGGGCCTGGGGTTCACGGGCTATTACCTCGCCAGCTTTCTGGACTTCGCCGGGCTGGCGTATGTCAGCGCCAGTCTGGAGCGGTTGATCCTGTACCTCAACCCAACCCTGGTGGTGCTGCTGGGCTGGGCCTTGTACGGGCGGGGTATCCGCTGGGCGCAGGCAGGGGGCATGCTGGTGAGTTACTGTGGCGTGCTGTTGGTGTTCGGGCACGAGGCCAACCTGCAGGGCAGTAACGCAGCTTTGGGCACGCTGCTGGTGTTTTCAAGTGCCGTGAGCTATGCCATCTACCTCGTGTACAGCGGCGAAATGGTGCAGCGGCTTGGCTCGCTGCGCCTGGTGGGGCTTGCGACCACGGTGGCATGCCTGCTGTGCCTGTTGCAGTTTGTGGTGTTGCGGCCCCTGAGCGCTGCGGCGGTGGCGCCTGAGGTCATCTGGCTGTCGGTCGTCAATGCCACGCTGTGCACGGCTGCGCCCGTGCTGATGGTGATGATGGCCATTGAGCGCATCGGTGCAGGCATGGCCGCGCAGGCTGGCATGGTGGGCCCGGTGTCCACGATCCTCATGGGGATCTGGATCCTGGGCGAGCCTTTCACCGTGTGGGTGGCGGCCGGTACGGCGCTGGTGATTGCCGGTATCTTCGTGTTCACCCGCATGGCACGCCCTACTGCGGTCGAATAGCGCGAAGACGCGTAGCAGTCGTGAGCGAACGCGGATTGCAGCCGCTCCGCGCTCATGACGCCTGGTTGTGTCGCTTCACGTTTTGCCCAAAGACGCTGCTGCGGTTGGCGATGGTGTCTGCCTCCCGAGCGGCAAAGGGTAGGCCATCTTGAGCACCGCAATGCCTCGTACCCACGCACCACCTGCCATCGCCATGCTGGCGGCAGTGCCAACACGTCCAAACCAATGCATGGCAACCCCCCTTTATGATTTCGGCACGCTGCCACCCGGCAGCGACCAAACCGGAGGTGGTGATGGATTTGGGAATCGCTGGCAAATGGGCTCTGGTGAGTGGTGCAAGCAAGGGGCTGGGATATGGATGTGCGAAAGCCCTCGTTCGAGAAGGCGTCAGTGTGGTGATCAATGCCCGCAATGCACTGGCCCTTGAAGACGCGGCCCGGAGCCTTGTAGCCGATGCGGGCGCGTTGGGTACCAAGGTGATCGCTGTCGCGGCCGACATCACCACGCGTACAGGCCGAGACGCCGTACTGGCTGCCCCCGGCGGGCCCGGGCGCGATTTCGACATCTTGGTGACCAACGCAGGCGGCCCGCCCACTGGCGATTTTCGCGACTGGGATCGTGACGCCTGGATCAGGGCGGTGGATGCCAATATGCTCACACCGATTGAACTCATCAAAGCCACGGTGGACGGTATGGCTTTGCGCGGTTTTGGTCGTATCGTCAATATCACCTCCAGCGCTGTCAAAGCGCCGATCGATATCCTGGGTTTGTCCAACGGCGCGCGCAGCGGTCTGACCGGTTTTGTAGCGGGTGTCTCGCGAAGCCCGATTGCGGCGGGTGGAGTCACCATCAATAATCTGCTGCCGGGCAAGTTCGACACGGACCGGCTGGCGTCCACCGTGGCAGCGGCAGCCAGCAAGACCGGCAAGTCCATAGAGGATGTGCGGCGGGCCCAGCATGCGCAGATTCCGGCGGGGCGTTACGGAACGGCCCAGGAGTTTGGCGCCATCTGCGCGTTCCTGTGCAGCGTGCATGCCGGCTACATCACGGGCCAGAACGTCCTCGCGGACGGCGGGGCCTACCCCGGCACGTTCTGAGTCGGCCTTGGATCCTGCACGAATTCTGTAGGCTTCGGTCGTTGGATGCACGGCAAACGCTTTGGGCTGAAGCAGTGGTGTTTTTCTGACAGTACCATGGCAACCTGTTCGCATTTGAGGACAATGGTTGATTCGGTGCGGTTCTACATACCCCTGCAACCCTGGGCAGCCCTATCCCATGCATTTTTGTATTGCGGCGTTGTGTTCTCTGCGTCAGGTTGGCTTGCTTGCAGCCATCGTCTTGCTCTCGGTTGCTCCCAACCGTTCCCAGGCTTTAACGTCGGCGAGCGCAGCAGTGCCAGCCCCCATGACAGGGGCTCAGGCACCATTCAAGCTGCGGATCGTGGGCGGGCTGGGTGCTATCAGCCAGTACACGCGCCAGGAAGAGCCATTTTGGACCCAGGAATTGGAGCGACTTAGCGCTGGACGCTACGACGCCGAGATCGTGCCCTTTGACCGAGCTGGCGTGCCTGGGCCGGAAATGCTGCGGTTGCTGCAGCTGGGCGTCGTGCCATTCGGAACAGCGCTCATGAGCTCGTTTACTGCCCAACATCCCGAGTACACCGCGCCGGATCTCGCAGGACTAAACCCGGACATTGCGACGCTCAAGGCAACGTTGGCGGCGTTTCGCCCCTACCTGGAAAAGGCACTGCGCGAGCAGCACGGCATCGAGGCGCTGGCTATCTACGTGTACCCGGCGCAGGTCGTGTTCTGTAAGAGACCGCTGCAGTCACTGTCCGAACTGGCGGGGCGGCGCACGCGTGTTTCGTCCTCCACCCAGGCGGATTTTGTCGGAGCGCTGGGGGGCGTGCCGGTGCTGACCGGGTTCTCTGAGATCGTTCCACGGCTTACCGCCGGGAGTGCGGAATGTGCGATCACCGGCACCATGTCTGGAAATACCCTTGGATTGCACCTTCTCACTACGCATGTGCATGCCCTGCCCGTCACTTGGGGCTTGGCGGTTTTTGGTGCCAATCGGGCGGCCTGGCAAGCGCTTCCTGCGGACCTTCGGACCCTGCTGCGCAAGGAATTGCCTCGCTTGGAATCGGCCATCTGGGAGGAGTCGGAGCGCGAAACCATGGAAGGCATGGCCTGTAACCGCGGTGCGTCCAGCTGCGCGAGTGGACGCAAGGGGAGCATGACTGTGGTGCCGGTGTCGCCAAAGGATGACATCAGACGAAGGGAGATGCTGGAATCGATCATCCTGCCGCGCTGGGTGGAGCGCTGCGGCGCTCTCTGTGCCCAGGTATGGAATGAGACTATCGGCCCGGCACGCGGGCTTGTTGTCAGTCCACCGAAATGAACACTTCAGCCTTGCCTCTTCGCATCCGGGCTTTCGTCTCGGCGGGGGTTGCAGTTTTTGTGATGGCCGTGCTTGCCGTATATGCCACCCTGGTGTGGAACGGGCGGCAAGTCGCCCTGGCGGATGGGCAGGCGCAGGCCGTCCGCTTTCTTGCCGGTGCCGAAGCAGCGCTCAACCGGTCATTGCTGGAGGTCGATGTACAGCTCGCTGGCATTGAAGAGCTGCTGGAGCTTTCTTCCAAACGCGCTGACCAGATCGATGCGCGCTCGGCCAGCCACCGGCTGCGGGTGATGGAATTGCAGAACCTGATGGTGCGATACGCCGCCCTGCTGGACTCCGGAGGTAAAAGCCTGGTGGCATCTGATGCCGCGGGAGCCCGGTTGGCGTCGAAGTTGCCCGCCGGTTTTCTGGATGAGGTGGTGGCGCAGCCCATTTCCACGTTGTTGATCAGTGCACCCACGGTCAGCTTTGCCAGCTCGGAGCGGGTGCTGTACCTTGCGCGACAGCTGCGCCTGGCCGATCAGTCGGTGGCCGTTGCGATTGCCGAAGTGCCAGTGTCGACCATCAGCGGGGTACTACTCCAGGGCGCAGAGATCCGTGGTCTGCAAGTCACGCTAGAGCGCGCGGGTGGACAACTGCTTTTGAGCGCGCCTGGACGCGATGACTCCGTGCCCGCGGTACTCTCGCCACCTCTGGACGAGCTGACTGTCCTGGGTCAGCAGTGGCAGGCGCCCGCGCGTCTGACGGGCGAGCCTGCCCTGGTAGTGTCACGACCCATCCTCTACCAGGATCTGCGTGTTGCGGCGAGCATCCCGCTGGACGAAGCCCTGCTACCCTGGCGCAGTCAGAGCAAACACATCGCGCTGACGGCTTTGCTTTTCGTGGTCATGGTCATCGCCGCCGGGTGGGCCACGCTGCGCTACCTGGAGCGGCTGGCTCAGGCGCGTGTAGCCATCGCGCAATCCAAGGCGACGCTGGAGCAGGCGCTGCAGTCCATGGTGAGCGGCTTCCTGTTGCTCAACGGCAAGCGTGAGGTGGTCCAGTGGAACCATCACTTTGAGGAGATGTTTCCGTGGATGCGCGCGCTGATGGTGCCGGGCCAGCCGTTGCGCCGTCTGCTGGCGGTGGACGCTGCCCACCAGCTGCCGGAAGCCGACGACGAAACCCGTGAGCGGTGGGTGGATGAGCGGCTGCGGCAGCAGGCGTTTCCCGGCGATTCGCATGAGCAGGTTCAGCCCAGTGGACGCACCATCCAGATCACTGAGCGTCCAACGCCCGACGGCGGACTGGTCATTACTTACCACGACGTCACGGCGCTCAGGCAGGCGAATGCCGAGATCGAAAGTCTGGCGTTCTACGATCCGCTGACCAACCTGCCCAACCGGCGCCTGCTGATGGACCGCATGCAGCATGCCATGACTGCCAGCGGGCGCAGCGGGCAGTACGGCGCGCTGCTGTTTCTTGATCTGGACCATTTCAAGACGCTGAACGATACCCTGGGCCATGAGGTCGGTGACTTGTTGCTGCAGCAGGTTGCGGAGCGCTTGAAGGCCTGTGTGCGCCGCGAAGATACGGTGGCCCGCCTGGGAGGGGACGAATTCGTGGTGATGCTGCACGAAGTCTCGACCCACCCGGACGAGGCCGCCGCATACACCCGCCGTATGGGTGAGAAAATCCTGCGGCGGCTGAACCTGCCGTACTCGTTGGGCAGCCATGTGCACCAAATCACGCCGAGCGTGGGTGTCACGCTCATGGGCGGTTCGCAGCGGATGTCGGTCGATCTGCTCAAGGAGGCTGACATCGCCATGTACCAGGTGAAGTCGCAGGGGCGCAATGGCATGTGCTTCTTCGACCCCGAGATGCAGGTGGCCATCAATGCCCGCGCGCGCCTCGAATTCGACCTGCAAGCCGCGCTCGCAGGCCGGGAATTCGAGCTGCATTACCAGCCGCAATTCAACCTGGACGGCCACATTGTCGGTGTCGAGGCCCTGATCCGCTGGCGCCATCCGGAGCGTGGACTGGTGACGCCAGGCAGCTTCATCGGCGTGGCCGAGGAGAGCGAGCTGATCGTTCCTATTGGCCATTGGGTGCTGCGCACGGCCTGCGAAGACCTGGCGGCCTGGAGCAGTGACCCGCGTTACCGCCATGTGCAAGTGTCCGTGAATGTGAGTGCGCGCCAGTTCCGCCAGCGGGACTTCGTTGCGCGGGTGGTGGAAGTGCTGCGCGAGACGGGCGCGCTTGCCCACTTGCTCAAGCTGGAGCTCACTGAATCGCTGGTGCTCGATAACGTGGATGACACGGTCAGCAAAATGGGCTTGCTCAAGACCAAGGGCGTGCGTTTTTCGTTGGATGATTTTGGTACCGGCTATTCATCGCTTGCGTACCTCACCCGGCTGCCACTTGACCAACTCAAAATCGACCAATCCTTTGTGCGTAATCTGGGCGTGCGCCCTGCGGACGATGTCATTGTGCAGACCATCATCGGCATGGCACGCAATTTGGAATTGGACGTGATCGCTGAAGGCGTGGAAACGCAGGCGCAAAAAGATACCCTGGCGGAATATGGCTGCCAGTTATTCCAAGGCTACTTGATGGCCAGACCCCAGCCTGCTCCGGATCTGAACGTCATGCTTCAGTCGGCTGCCTTCGTGTCTGTCGCTTCGCGTGATGTGCAGGCTGTGCCCTCGCCGGCTAAGGCACTGTTGTCTGTGGCCCCAGGCGCGGGCTGACATCCGGCCGGGTCGCCGCGGGCCTTGGGTCAGCGGCGTGAGGACACGATGATGCCGCCCACGATGAGCGCAAACGCCGCAGCATGGAACAGCCGCGGCGTCTCACCCAGGAATGCAGCAGACATTACGCCCGCAAACAGTGGCGTGAGATTGACAAAGAAACCGGCCACGGCTGGGCCCGCGCGCCCAACGCCAATGCCCCAGCATCGGTAGGCCAGCACGGCAGGACCGACGGCAATAAAGACCAGCGCAGCGACCAGTGGCCATCCCCACTCAATGTGGGCGCGCCCCGAGGCCCATTCAGCACCCGCAAAGCCGCCCGACCATGCCAGGCCGAACACCATTTGTGCCATCAAAAAAGCAGCCCAGTCGGCGCGAATGGACGCCGGTTCGGCGGTGCGCGATAGCAGCCAGCTGTAAAACGCCCACGACAGGGTTGCCAGCAACATGAAGATGTCGCCAGGCACGAGACGGAAGGCCATGAGTTGAGACCAGTCGCCACGGCTCAATACCAGCAGCACGCCGCACACCGACAGCAGCGCCCCCAGCAATTGCCGGTGTGTGACTGCCGCACCGAAAAACAGCGCGCCCACCACAAGCATGAACACGGGCATGCTGGAGCCCACCAGCGTCACGTTGATGGGCGTGGAGGTTTGCAGCGCCAGGTACTGCAGCGCGTTGTACAAGCCTATGCCCAGCAAGCCCAACACAGCGTAGCGCCGCCAATGGGGCCACAGCCCGCTGTCTCGGCGCAGCACCCCATGGGCCAGCGGAAGCAGCAGGCCAAAGGCCAGCATCCAGCGGATGAAATTGAGGGTGCTTGGCGAAATCAGGTCATGGACCAGGCGGCCTGTTACCGCGTTGCCAGCCCAAAGCAGCGGTGGAATCACCAGCAAACCCGCCGTGGCGGGTGTCAGTCTTTGCGTCATGGCTGCACTGTACCGGTTTAAGACCTGTCCTCACTCTCTCTGCAGGCCTTGCAGATTCATGGCACGATCGACAACGTCCGTTATCAATGCCCGCTCTGTCATGCGTCGGGCACCCAGCCGCACAGGAGCCGTTTGCCATGAGCCTTGCCGTACAGATCCGCCAGCACGGCGGACCCGAAGAACTTTCTCTGGATGATGTGACCGTGGGCGAGCCCGGGCCCGGTGAGATCCGCATCCGCCACCATGCCGTGGGCCTGAACTTCATTGACGTGTACCACCGCACCGGCCTTTACCCGCTGCCTATGCCCGCTGGCATTGGCATGGAAGGCGCTGGCGTTGTGGAGGCCGTGGG
>JBKCTS010000466.1:0-9390 GCA_046318695.1 Acidovorax sp. | reverse complement strand
GTGTTTGCTGGCCATCCGCCAAGGCTCTTACCTGACCCTGGTGCCCAACCCGCGTGACTTCGCCAAGTTCATCGAAGTGCTCAAACAACGCCCCTTCCATGTGCTGCCCGGCGTCAACACCCTGTTCAACGCTTTGATGCAGCACCCGATGTTCAAGTCGATCGACTTTTCTTCGCTCAAGCTCACCCAAGCGGGCGGCATGGCCGCATCAGAAGGCACCGCCCGCAACTGGCAAAACGCCACGGGCAGCGCCATGATCGAAGGCTGGGGCATGAGCGAGACCTGCGCCATCGGCACCAACAACCCGGTCAACAGCACCGCTTTCAGCGGCACCATCGGCCTGCCGCTGCCCAGCATTGACATCGCCATCAAGGACGACGAGGGCCACAGCCTGCCGCAGGGCCAGGCGGGCGAGATCTGCATCCGAGGCCCCAACGTGATGACGGGCTACTACAACCAGCCCGAAGAAAACGCCAGGGCCTTCACGGCCGACGGCTTCATGCGCACGGGCGACATCGGCATCATGGATGCCCAGGGCTACACGCGCATCATCGACCGCAAGAAGGACATGATCCTGGTGAGCGGCTTCAACGTGTTCCCCAACGAGCTCGAGCAGGTCATCAGCCTGTGCCCGGGCGTTGTGGAATGCGCGGCCATTGGCATCCCCGACGAGAAACAGGGCGAGGCGATCAAGGTGTTCATCATCAAGAGCGACCCGTCCCTGACGGAAGACGATGTGGCGCGCTACTGCCAAGAGAACCTCACGGGCTACAAGCGTCCCAAGTACATCGAGTTCCGCGACGAACTGCCCAAGAGCAACGTGGGCAAGATCCTGCGGCGCGAGCTGCGCGCAGGCAGCAAGTAAGTGGTGGCGACCCGCTATGCGGCGGCCGTGGCGCTGCCAGCCGATATCCAGGTGCTGGAGCGCGGCTGGCTGTCGGCCAACAACATCGTGCTGCACGGCCCGCACGGGGCCGCCGTGGTGGACACCGGCTACTGCACCCATGCCGACCAGACGGTGGCTCTGGTGCAGGCCGCACTTGGGGCACAGCCGCTGGCGCACATCCTCAACACCCACCTGCACAGCGACCACTGTGGTGGCAACGCCGCCTTGCAGGCCCACTGGCCCGGCGCTCACACCCGCATTGCCCCGGGCGAGGCCGACGCCGTGCGCGCATGGGACGAAGACCGCCTGAGCTACCGGCCCACGGGCCAGGAATGCCCCCGCTTTCGCTTTGACGGCCTGCTGGAGCCGGGCACCGAGGTGCGCGTGGGCGCGCGCGCCTGGCAGGTGCATGCAGCGCCGGGGCACGATCCGCATTCGGTGGTGCTGTACGCGCCCGAAGTTGGCGTGTTGATCGCTGCTGACGCGCTCTGGGAGCGGGGCTTTGGCGTGGTGTTTCCCGAAATCGAGGGCGAAGACGCTTTTGCCGCAGTGGGTGCCACGCTGGATGTGATCGAGCGCCTTGCGCCGCGCGTGGTCATTCCGGGCCACGGCGCCGTGTTCACCGATGTGGCCGGTGCACTGGCCTACGCGCGCAGCCGGCTGGCCGGGTTTGTGCAAGACCCGCAGCGCCATGCGCTGCACGCGGCCAAGGTACTGCTCAAGTACAAGCTGCTGGAGTGGCAACAGGTGCCGGTGGCGGGCCTCCAGGCATGGGCTCAGGCCACGCCCTACCTCGGCCGACTTCACCGTGCGTACTTTGCGCAGCAGGCCCAGGCCGCCTGGGTGCAGACGCTCATGGACGACCTCGTGCGCTCGGGCGCGGCGGCGCGCGATGGCGCGTTGCTGATCAACCGCTGATCCATCCCTGATCATCCCCTGATCGCTTGTCGCGCCTTCATGGGGGCTCAGGCCCGCAGGGCCGGGGGCATCGTTGGTCGTGCAGCCTGCTGCGGCGCCGACGCCAGCCAGTCCAGGCACTGGTCCCACAGCGCCCGCGCCTGCGGCCGAAAGTAGCCCATGTGGCCCATGGGCCCGGTGCGGTCCACCACGGGGTCGATGGTTACGGCCTGCACGGTGGCGTTTCGGTAGCCCTGCATGAAGGCATCCCGCGAAGCAGGTGGCGCCCACGCGTCGTCGGTCGCGTTGGCCGCCACGATGGGCAGTCGAAGCTGTGCAAACTGCTCGCCCATATGCGGCAGGGCCGGGTCATCGAAGAAGTAACGCGGAAAGCTGCACCAGCGGCGCCACTGGCGGTAGACGCCCAATGGCAAGTCTTCGCCCATGCCCAGGCGGCTCCAGGGCAGGTAACCTGCGCTGCGCGTCCACAGCGGCCCGACCACGTTCCACAGGAGCTGCACGCGCAGACGCTCCAGCGGCGGCATCCAGCCGTGCCAACCCGCCCCGGTGGCAAAGGTCCAGCACGCATGCACCTCGTGGTGGTTGGGCAGCAGGCCCAGCGCGTGCCCCCCGTACGAATGGCCCACCAGGTACAGCGGGCGGCCCGGCTGGCGCAGGGCCTGGACCCCGGCGGCCAGGTCCTGGCGCCCCCAGTCGAGGTAGTCCACCTCGTAGCCGCGCAGGCTTGGTGGGGCCGAACGGCCGATACCGCGGTAGTCCAGCGTAAGCACCTCGAAGCCCCGCGCCGCCGCATGCTGGGCAAAGCGCCGGTAAAAGCCCTGGGGTACGGCAGTGGCGCTGCCCACGAGCAGCCCCGCATGCGCCACACCCTCGGGGCGGTAACGCAATGCTGCAATCGGCGTGCCATCGGCAGCCTGGAGGGTGAGCGTCTCGGGCTCCACCGCAGTGCTGGCGGCGCTCGGCGCAGCGGGGTTTGGCAGGGTCATGGGGCCTCCGGGGCAGCAAGGGCATCGGGCCCGGCGGGGCCAGGACCGGGAATTTCGAATTCGATCAGGCGCACCAGGCCCTGCAACACGCTTTGCAGCACCGCGCCGTCTTGTGCCACCCGGGCCTGCAGCAGGCCGCCCTCGTAGGCGGCCAGTACCAGCCCGGCCAGCATCTGGGCGCGTGAAGGCGCAATGCCTGTGGCCACCAACGCGTCGGCCACCGTGCTGCGGATGCGGGCAAACGCGGTGTCCAGCGCCTGGCGAAGCGACTGGTCGTCGGGGGTCGTTTCAAGCGCCACGGTGGCCAGTGGGCATCCAGCGGTGAACCGGCTGCGCACCAGTTGGCGCTCGGCCTCGCCCACCCAGCGGGTCAGCGCGCTCACGGGGTCGGCCCCGGCGGCCAGCAGGGTCTGCAGGCGCAGCACCATGGCCTCGGTGACGGCGTCAATGGCAGCGGTGGCCAACTCGGCTTTGCCCCCCGGAAAGTGGTGGTACAGCACGCCTTTGGGAGCCTCGGCGTCAGCCAGCACCTCAGTCAGGCCCACGCCGTGCAGGCCCCGCTCGCGCAGGGCGCGGGCCATGGCCTGAATCAGGCGTTCGCGGGTGGAAGGCGCGGGCGCCCCTGGTGCGGGCGCGGGGGCTTTGGCAGCGAGCGCCGAGGGCGACGCCGAGCGGGAACGATTGGACATGGGTGCAAGTCTATAGACCGGTCGGTCTATCGTCAAGTGCAGCGTTGTCGCCCAGGTGCCTTTGGTGCGCCCAGGCCGGAGGCACACGCTGCGCAGTCGCCGCGCGGATCGATCGGGCCGATGCAGGGTGTGACCGGGAGCGGCGGCCAAAAGCGAGGGGCGTGGGACGCAGCCCGCCAGTGGCCGGATCAGGCGCGAAGGGGCCTCTGAGCCTAAAAACGGCAGTTGACCGCTTGTCATCTTGCCGCACACCGCATGGACTCGAGCCTTGGGTTGTTTTTGCAGCCCCACCTTTGGGGTGACAGCGCTATGCACTTGCCAGCACCGCTTTTGGGGCGCCATGCCGTGTTGCTCTTCCTTGCAGGCACGAGCCTGCCGCGTCATCGCGCCTTGCCTGGCGCCCCAACAGCAGCGCTGGCAAATGCACCCAACTGCCGTTTTTAGGCTGTGCTTTTGTCATCGCCACGGGTCGCCCCTGCCATTGACCCGCTGAACCAAAAATCAGCCATTTGCGCCCATAAACAGGGCCTAAGAGGCTACAAGTTTAATAGCATAACCGCTCAGGGCAGATCCCGATTGGGTTCGGGTGCCGACGCATCGCGCGGCCCCACCTTGCCCAGGCGGGCCTTGAGCGACTGCGGTTGGCCGGTGAGGAGGGCGGCGTAGTTGGTGGTGTTGGCCAGCACCTTCTTGACGTAATCGCGCGTTTCGGCAAAGGGCACGTTCTCGGCCCAGATGGCGGCTTCCAGCACGGGGCCGTTGCGCCAGTTGCGTGGCCGGCTCGGGCCTGCGTTGTAGGCGGCCGCGGCCAGCGGCATCGAGCCTGCAAAATCATCCAGCGCAAGCTTGAGGTACGCCGTGCCGATGGTGATGTTGGTCTCGCGGTCGTTGATCTGGTCGGGCGTGAAGTTGTTCAGGCCGATCTTTTTGGCCGTCCATCGCGCCGTGGCGGGCATCACCTGCATGAGCCCCGAGGCGCCCACATGCGAGCGCGCATCCATGATGAAGCGGCTTTCCTGGCGGATCAGGCCGTACACATAGGCCGGATCAAGCCCGATGGCCTGCGCACGTTCGACCACGCTGCGCTGAAAGGGCGTTGGAAAGCGCTGGGACGCATCAATGACGCCCTTGGTGCGTTCGCTGGTGTTGATGCAGCGGTCCCACACCTCACGCTGGCAGGCCAGGTCGGCCGCGGCCAGCAGTTCGCGCTCTGGCATGCCGCCACTTTGGTGCAGGTTGGTGGTGTAGTTCCACTCGCGCACGCCTTCGCCGCGTATGCCCAGCAAAATGGCGTACAGCGCGCGGTTGAGCCCCGGGTTGGCACGCGCCGCGGCCTTTTCTTCGGGCGTGAGCGGGGCCGGCGCCGGGGGCGTGGCAATGCGCTGGCCCAGCTCCTCCAGGGCCAGTTGCTCGTAAAAACCGTGGGTGCCCGCAATGCCCTCGAGGACCTGCTTCGCCTCGGCGCGGTCTGCTTCGGTGGGCTTGCCGGCCAGCAGCGCGCGGGCCCTCCAGTAGGCCCAGGTGCTTTCCTGGCGGGCCTGCGGGCTCATGGCATCCACCGACTTGCCCACCACTTTCCACTGCCCGGCGCGCAATGCAGCGCGCACCTTCCAGCCCAGCAGATCGTCGTTCAGGTCGCTGTCGCGCGTGACATTGGCAAAGTAACCGGCCGCAGCGGGGCTGAGCTTTTGCGCGGCGTTTTTGCCGATCACGCCCCAGACCCAATTGCGCTCCTCGGGCGCCAGGTGCACGCTCCATTTGTTGTCAAGCTGCTGCGCGGCACCGTCGGCATCGGTGGTGGCCAGGCGGATCAGTGCCAGCGCCACCAGCTCCTGCCGCGCCGTACCCCGGGCCGTGGCGCGCGAGTGCAGGTAGCGGGTGGGGGCGTCCAGCACGTCCTTGAGCTGGGGCAGCGAATCGGGCGAAACGATCTCCACCGCCGCGCGCACCGCGCGTGGGCGGTTGGCCTCGGCGCCCAGGCGGGCCTTGCGCCAGACGTCCAGCGGCGACAGCAGTTTGTAGCCGTACAGCTCCCTCGCCGCGTGGGTGCAGCCGTCGTCTGCATCGCGCTGGGCATACCAGCTGTTGCGGACATCCTCGGCCACGTTGGCGGGGGCCGTGCCCTTGATCTGGTCGATCAGCAGCGCATAGCAGCGCACCTCGCGGTCGTCCGACATGCGGTACAGCGGGTGCTGCTCGGCAAAGCGCGACCAGTCACGGCGCTGGCCCAGCAGCAGCAGCCAGTCATTGCGCAGGCGGTCTTCCTGGTAGGTGCCGGCGTAGCGCTGCAAAAAGCCCTGAATCTCCTGCGGCGAAGCGTCTCCCAGGCGCACGCGCAGCTCCCAGTAGGCCGCCCAGGGCTCCAGCGTGTGACCCCGGGCCGCTGGCAAGAGCTGCTCGAGCTTCTTGCGGTCGCCCTTGCGAAACGCCTGGTGCATCTCCAGCAAGGTAGCGTCGCCCCGGTTTTGCGCCATGACAAGGGGCGCGGCAACAGCCAGCAAGGCGGCTGCAATGAGGGGTGTCAAAATCGGTCTAAGCAACTGCATGGGGGAATTATCTGATGGACAAAGCAGCCCTTCGGCGCGCCTTGGTAGAAGAACGTCTGAACCTGCCCGACCGCCTACAGCGGGCCGATCTGCTGCAGCAGGTCATGCGCATCTGGCTCATCAACCGGCCCGACACGGTGATTGGCGCCTATTGGCCCATCAAGGGCGAATTCGACCCCCTGCCCGCCCTGCACCGCTGGAAGGAAGACGGCGAGCTGCTCGACGAGCCCCAGCGCCGCCGCATCGGCCTGCCGGTGGTCAACAAGCTGCACAAAACGCTGACCTTTCACGCATGGTATCCCGGCTGCCCCATGGAGGAAGACGCCTACAGCATCCCCAAGCCCAAGGGCACCGAGGTGATCACGCCCACGCTGCTGTTCGTGCCCTGCGTGGGCTATGCCGCCGGTGGCTACCGGCTCGGTTATGGCGGCGGCTTTTACGACCGCACGCTGGCCACGCTGCAGCCCAGGCCGTTCACGGTGGGGCTGGGCTTCACAAACGGCTACCTCGATGAATTCGAGCCCGATGAATTCGACCTTCCGCTGGACGCCATCCTCAACGACAACGGGGTCGTCTGGCCGGTGTGATGCGCTCGGGCGCGGCGCATTGATGTGCCGATGGCATCAATGAGGGCGTTCATCAGCATCAACCGGGCTGGGCTGTTCCACTAGCATACAAAGCTGATTAGTTTCAATACCCTTTGAGAGGTACCCCATGCCCAAGCTCTACATCGGCAACAAGAACTACTCGTCCTGGTCCATGCGCCCCTGGGTGCTTTTGCGCCAGGCCGGAATTGCGTTCGAGGAAGTGCGCGTGCGCTTTGACAGCTTTGATGCCGGCTCCGAGTTCAAGCGCACCATCGGCGCGGTCAACCCCACGGGCAAGGTGCCGGTGCTGGCCGATGGTGACCTGGTGGTGTGGGACACGCTGGCCATTGCCGAATACATCGCCGAGACCTGGCCTGACAAGCAGCTTTGGCCAGCGGACCGCAAAGCGCGTGCCCGCGCCCGCAGCATCTGTGCAGAGATGCACAGCGGCTTCACCGCCCTGCGCGGCAACTGCCCCATGAACATTGAAGCCAGTCTGCCCGATACCGGCGCGCTGATCTGGCGCGACAGAGCGGGCGTGCGCGCCGATGTGCAGCGCCTGATCGACATGTGGAGCGCCCTGCTGCAAGAGCATGGCGGCCCCATGCTCTTTGGCCAGTTCACCGTGGCCGATGCCTACTTTGTGCCGGTATGCATGCGTCTGACCACCTATGCGCTGCCCGTGCCACCGCACATTGCGGCCTATGTGCAGCGGGTGCGCGCACTGCCGGGGGTGAAAGCCTGGATCGACGATGCCCTGGCCGAGAAGGATTTCCTGGACTTCGAGGAACCCTACCGGGTCAAGCCCGCCGCCTGACCACCGGGGCACGCTGGTACACCCCTGGCCCAATGCCCCCGGCTGCCCAAGCGAAGCCGTGATGCGTAGACGCTACCGGAACTGCTTGCGCAAAAAAGGCTTGTGGCGTGCGATGTGCTCCATTTGCGCCGGGGCGATGGTGCCGCCCAGGTCGTCTCCATCGCCGTTGAGCACGCCGTTGGCATAGACCAGCGCGCGGGCCACCACGTCTTGCGCGCTCACGCCCTGCTGGGCGGCCAGGTCTAGTGCCACGCGCTTCATCGCACGCTGCGACAGCATCCACATGGCGCCAAAGGCATCCCAGGCGGCAGCGGCTTCCCGGGATTTTTCATGGTCGGCAAGGATCTCGGACAACGGCTTGGCCAGGATGTCCTGCAGTTCATCGAGCCTGGCCTGCATCGATTGCACATGCGCCTCGCGCTGCAAGGCCTCTGCCGCGGCGTTGGCGGCAGCATCGGGCGCGGCGGGCACGGGCAGACTGCCGTCGGGGTTGGGCTGGACGATGGTGAGATCAGACGATACGGACATGGTGGGTTGAACCTAAAAACGGCAGTTGACCGCTTGCAATCTTGCCGCACACCGGGTGGACTCGGGCTTTGCGTTGTTTTCGCAGCCTCACCTTTGGGGTGACAGCGCTATGCACTTGCCAGCACCGCTTTTGGAGCGCCATGCCGTGTTGCTCCTCCTTGCAGGCACGAGCCTGCCGCGTCGTCGCGCCTTGCCTGGCACCCCAACAGCAGCGCTGGCAAATGCATCCAACTGCCGTTTTTAGGTTGAATAGACGGCGCGGCGCAGGTTCTAAACTCGCCCCATGCAAATCTACATGGTGGGCGGCGCGGTCCGCGACAAGCTGCTGGGCCGGCCGGTGAATGACCACGACTGGGTGGTGGTGGGCGCAACGCCCGAGCAGATGCTGGCGCTGGGCTACCTGCCCGTGGGGCGTGACTTCCCGGTGTTTTTGCACCCCGAAACCCGCGAGGAATATGCGCTGGCCCGCACCGAGCGCAAGAGCGGGCGCGGATACCGCGGCTTTGTGGTGCAAAGCTCCCCCGATGTGACGCTGGAGGAAGACCTCTCACGCCGCGATCTCACTATCAATGCAATAGCAAGTAGTGCTTACGGGGCAAGCGCAGGAGGCATTTTTGATCCTTATTCTGGTGCCCAAGACATCCAGAACCGAGTGCTGCGCCACGTCACAGACGCCTTCCGCGAAGACCCGGTGCGCATCCTGCGTGTGGCCCGCTTCGCGGCGCGCTTTACCGACTTCACGGTGGCACCCGAGACGATGCAGCTCATGCGCGAGATGGTCGCGCATGGCGAGGTGGACCACCTGGTGGCCGAGCGCGTCTGGCAGGAACTGGCGCGCGGACTGATGGAAGGCAAGCCCTCGCGCATGTTCGAGGTGCTGCGGGCCTGCGGCGCGCTGGCCGTGCTGCTGCCCGAGGTGGACCGCCTGTGGGGCGTGCCCCAGCGCGCCGAACACCACCCCGAGGTGGACACCGGCGTGCATCTGATGATGGTGCTGGACATGGCGGCCCGGCTGCAGGCCCCGCTGGTGGTGCGCTTTGCCTGCCTGGCGCACGACCTGGGTAAGGGCACGACGGCCGCCCATTTGCTGCCGCGACATATCGGCCACGAAGAGCGTAGCGCGCGCCTACTGAAAGACGTGGCCGAACGGCTGCGGGTGCCCGTGGACTGCCGCGAAACGGCCGATGTGGTGGCGCGCGAGCACGGCAACATCCACCGCAGCAGTGAGCTGTCGGCCGCGGCGCTGGTGCGCCTGCTCGAACGCTGCGACGCCATCCGCAAGCCAGAGCGGTTTGCAAACATCCTGCTGGCCTGCGAGTGCGACGCGCGGGGGCGGCTGGGGCTGGAAGACACGGCCTACCCGCAACGCCCCCGCCTGCTGGCCGTGCTGAGCGCGGTGCAGGGCGTGGTCACGCGGGACATTGCAGCCACCG
>JBKCTS010000465.1:0-5091 GCA_046318695.1 Acidovorax sp. | reverse complement strand
GCTCTGCATAACCCTCGCGAGGATGCGCTGGTGCGGATCGGGATAGGCCACAAGGCGCTTTTTGCAGCCAATAGCCAAGCTATTGGCAAAAAAAGCAACGCCGTGGACTGCCCGAGCCCGCGCCAGCGCGGCCCGCAGGGAGTTATGCAGAGGTTCCCTAGGTGTCGACCAAAAGTGTATACACTTTTTAGTATTGCCCCGTATCATGCCACCATGGAACCCTCGTCAACCAGCGCCATCGTCGAAGCCCTGACCCGCGCCATCGTGGAGCATCGGCTGCAACCCGGCACGAAGCTGGCCGAGCAGAAGTTGGCGGACCATTTTGGGGTGTCGCGCACCTTGGTGCGCCAGGCACTGTTCCAACTGGCGCAAAACCGTCTGGTCACGCTGGAACCGGCCCGCGGCGCGTTTGTATCCACGCCATCGGTTGAGGAAGCCCGTCAGGTCTTCGCCGTGCGCCGCATGCTCGAGACCGAAATGACCCGCGCCTTTGTGCGCATCTGCACCCCCGCCAAGCTCAAGGTTTTGCGCGCGCACGTGGCGAGCGAGAAGGCCGCCATGGGCTCGGATGACGCCAACAGCCGCGCCGAATTGCTGGGGGACTTCCATGTGCGCATGGCAGAACTCATGGGCAACGCGGTGCTGGCCCAGATACTGGGCGACCTGATATCGCGCTGCGCGCTCATCACGCTCATGTACCAGTCGGCCAGCGCGGCCGCACATTCCCACAAAGAGCATGCAGATATCGTTGCCGCCCTGGCCGCCCGCGATGAGGACCGCGCCGTGCTGCTGATGCAGGCACACCTAGAACATGTCGAAGCCAGCCTCACTTTCGACCGCAAACGCCCGGTCAGCGACCTTGCCGCTGCCCTGGCCACCTGAACCGCCCGCCCCATGATCTACGACTCCACCGCCCCCTACCCCCGCGACCTGATCGGCTATGGCAAGACGCCACCCCACGCCCAATGGCCTGGCGGTGCCCGCATCGCAGTGCAGTTCGTACTCAACTACGAAGAAGGCGGTGAGAACGCCGTGCTGCACGGGGATGCCGGCAGCGAGCAGTTCCTGTCGGAAATGTTCAATCCTGCCAGTTACCCTGAACGGCACATGAGCATGGAAGGCATCTACGAATACGGCTCCCGGGCAGGCGTGTGGCGCATCCTGCGCGAGTTTGAAAAGCGCAAGCTGCCGCTCACGGTGTTTGGTGTTTCCAGTGCGCTGCAGCGTCACCCCGAACTGACGGCAGCTTTGGTCGAACTGGGCCACGAGATTGCCTGCCATGGCCTCAAGTGGATCCACTACCAGCACATCCCCGAAGAAGTCGAGCGCGCGCACATGGCCCAGGCCATGGCCATCATCGAGCGCATGACCGGCCACAGGGCGGTGGGCTGGTATACCGGCCGCGACAGTCCGAACACCCACCGACTGGTCGCCGATTTTGGTGGCTTTGAGTACGACAGCGACTACTACGGCGACGATCTGCCCTTTTGGATGAAGGTACGGCGCACCGACGGCACGGTCGTGCCCCAGCTCATCGTGCCTTACACCCTGGACTGCAACGACATGCGCTTCGCGCTGCCGCAAGGTTACTCGCACGCTGATCCGTTCTTCCATTACCTGAAAGACACGTTTGACGCCCTCTACGCAGAGGGCGACCCTGCTGGCGACAATGCTCCGAAAATGATGAGCATCGGCATGCACTGTCGACTGCTGGGGCGCCCGGGGCGCATCACGGCGCTACAGCGGTTTCTGGACCACATTGGGAGGTACGCCGACGTCTGGGTTGCCCGGCGAATCGATATCGCACGGCATTGGCAACGTGCACATCCCTACGGTGGCGACAAACCGTGACTGCATACACTCTCGCAGGGACAACCAAGGCAACCTCCATGGCATTGACCATCAACAAGATCAACACCGACACCCTGCAGGACGCCATCCAGGCGCTCGACGGCGTGTACGAGCACTCCCCGTGGATCGCCCAGCAAGCGCTGGCGCAACGCCCCTTGCGTTCGCTCACCCACCTCAAGCAGGTCATGGTGGACTGTGTGCGCAACGCCGGTATCGACGCCCAGCTAAAGCTGATTCGCGCCCACCCCGAGCTGGCGGGAAAAGCCATGATCAGTAACACGCTGACTGCGGAGTCCACCCACGAGCAAAGCAGGGCCGGCCTGACCCACTGCACGCCCGAAGAGTTCGAACGTATCCAGAAGCTCAACACCGACTACAACGCCCGCTTCGGGTTCCCCTTCATCCTCGCCGTGCGCGGCCCGCGGGGCACCGGGCTGACCAAGCAGCAGATCATCGACACCTTTGCGCGCCGTCTGACCAACCACCCGGACTACGAACTCGCGGAGGCCTTGCGCAACATCCACCGGATCGCCGAGCTTCGCCTGAACGACAGGTTCGGTGCCGAGCCCATGACAGGCAACGACGTGTGGGACTGGCATGAGTCGCTCGCGCAGCACAGCGATCCCGGATACGCCGAGCAGGGCCAGCTGACGGTCACCTACCTCACCGACGCCCACCGGGCGTGCGCTAACAACATTCGTGACCGCATGCTCGAATGCGGGTTTGATGAAGTCAGTATCGATGCGGTAGGCAACGTGGTGGGGCGCTACCACGCATCGATGCCAGGCCTGCGCAGCCTGCTCACAGGTTCGCACTACGACACCGTGCGCAACGGCGGCCGGTACGACGGGCGTCTTGGCATCTTTGTGCCCATGGCATGTGTGCGCGAACTCCACCGCAGCGGCAAGCGGCTTTCGTTCGGTATTGAAGTGGTGGCGTTTGCCGAAGAAGAAGGCCAACGGTTCAAGGCCACGTTTTTGGGCTCGAGCGCCCTGACTGGCCAGTTCGACTACGCGTGGATGGACCAGAAAGACGCCAATGGCATCACCCTGCGGGCCGCCATGTCCCACGCCGGTCTGAGGATCGAGGACATTCCCCGCATCAAACGCGACCCCGCCCAGTATCTCGGCTTTGTGGAGGTCCACATCGAGCAGGGCCCCGTACTGAACGATCTGGACCTGCCCCTGGGCGTGGTCACATCCATCAACGGCAGTGTGCGCTACGTGTGCGAGATGACCGGCACGGCCAGCCACGCAGGCACTACCCCCATGGACCGCAGACGCGATGCCGCCGCGGGCGTGGCCGAACTGATGCTGTACCTGGAGGAGCGCGCCCGGATCGATGGAGACTCCGTCGGCACCGTGGGCATGCTGAATGTGCCGGGGGGATCCATCAACGTGGTGCCAGGCCGCTGCCAGTTCAGCCTGGACCTGCGGGCTCCCAACAACGCCCAACGCGATGCGCTGGCTGGCGACGTACTGACCAGCCTGCAACGCATCGCCGAGCGACGGGGGCTGCGCTGCACGGTGGAAGAGTCGATGCGCGCATCCGCAGCACCCAGCGCGACTGACTGGCAGCACCGGTGGGAGCGCGCGGTGAATGCCTTGGGTCTTCCGCTGTACCGCATGCCCAGCGGGGCGGGCCACGACGCAATGAAAATGCACGAAATCATGCCCCAGGCCATGCTTTTCGTGCGGGGCGAGAACGCGGGTATCAGCCACAACCCGCTGGAGTCCACCACGAACAACGACATTCAACTGGCCGTGGAAGCTTTCATGCACCTGTTGCGCCAGCTTGCCTAGGAACCCTCATGACCGATTACCCTGCACTCGACGCCTGGATTGACCAGCACTTCGACGAGGAAGTGCGCTTTTTGCAGGCGCTGGTGCGCGTTCCTACCGACACCCCCCCCGGCAACAATGCGCCCCATGCGGAGCGCACGGCTGAGTTGCTCAGAGATTTCGGCTACGACGCAGAAAAGCATGCTGTACCTGCGGCCGAGGTGCTGGCCTATGGCATGGAGTCCATTACCAACCTGATCGTACGCAGGCCCTATGGCGCAGGCGGCAAGACCATTGCGCTGAACGCGCATGGCGATGTGGTGCCTCCTGGTGACGGCTGGACGCACGACCCCTATGGCGCCGAAGTGGTGGACGGAAAAATGTACGGCCGCGCCACCGCGGTCAGCAAGAGCGACTTCGCGACCTTTACCTTTGCGGTGCGGGCACTGGAAGCCGTTGCCAGGCCTGCCCGCGGAGCGGTGGAACTGCACTTCACTTACGACGAGGAGTTTGGCGGCGAGCTGGGCCCTGGATGGCTGCTGCGACATGGGCTGACCAAGCCCGACCTGCTGATCGCCGCCGGCTTCAGCTACGAAGTCGTCACCGCGCACAACGGCTGCCTGCAAATGGAAGTGACCGTACACGGCAAGATGGCTCACGCCGCCGTGCCCCACACTGGGGTGGACGCGCTCCAGGGCACGGTGCACATCCTGAACGCTTTGTACGCGCTAAATCAGCAATACCAAAAGGTCTCGTCCAAGGTTCCCGGCATCAAACATCCCTACCTGAATGTCGGCCGCATTGAAGGCGGCACGAACACCAACGTGGTGCCCGGCAAGGTCACGTTCAAACTCGACCGCCGCATGATCCCCGAGGAGAACCCGGCCGAGGTGCAAGCTACCATCCGCCATGTCATCGAGCAGGCAGCCGGCGAGCGCGCGGGGATCAGCGTGGAGATCAAGCAGCTGTTGCTGGCCCATGCGATGACGCCTCTGGCGGGCAATGCGCCGCTGGTGGAGGCACTGCAAAAACACGCGGCTGCCGTCCTCGGCGAGCCTGTTGCAGCGGTGGGTACCCCGCTCTACACCGATGTGCGCCTGTATGGGGAGCGCGGCGTCCCCGGCGTGATCTACGGCGCCGGCCCGCGCACTGTGCTGGAGTCGCACGCCAAGCGGGCAGACGAGCGGCTGGACCTGGAAGATTTGCGCCGGGCGACGAAGGTGGTGGCGAGGGCGTTGAGTGACTTGCTAGCCTGCTAAGGAACCTCTGCATCACTCCCTGCGGTCTGCGCTGGCGCTGGCTCGGGCAGTCCACGGCGTTGCTTTTCTTGCCCATAGCCATGCTAGTGGCTGCAAAAAGCGCCGTGTGGCCTATCCCGATCCGCACCAGCGCCTCCTCGCGGGGGTTATGCCGCGCTTCCCTCGCGACCCCCCGGACCTGCCGCCCTGCCGAGATCGGC
>JBKCTS010000464.1:0-3091 GCA_046318695.1 Acidovorax sp. | reverse complement strand
TCCCAGGTGCAGGGCCAGCATGCCCGGAGCACGCAGCACCACTTCGCTGGTCCTGATCTGCGGCCGTATCAGCGTCATGCGTGGCAGCGTGCGCTGCGTCAGGAACTCGCCCTTCGCATCCACCACCAGCCAGGCGCGGTCCAGGTCAAGGCCCGTTTCAGTGAGCAAGGCCTCGCGCACCTCGACGCCCCCGCACGACTTGACGGGGTACACGAACAGCCGCGCGATGGTGCCTTGGACGTCGGGTTCGGGGTCAAAATGGCTCACGCTGCATGCTCCGCTGACTACACAGTAATTTGGGCGACCTGCTTTGGCAGCCATTGTGCCGCCACGGGCAATCACCGCGCGGGCCGCAGGTGGCGCCGGGGCACTCCTACAATGGGCTGTATGGCGCACACCTTTGATATCTGCATCCGTGGAACGGGAATCGTGGGCCAGACCCTGGCCCTGCTGCTGGCCCGCGAAAGGCGCAAGGTGGCGCTGGTGGCTTGCTCTGCCGGTGCCGTTCACTCGGCGCCCGGCGGCAACGATGTTCGGGCCTACGCGCTGAACGCTGCATCGCGTGCCCTGTTGCAGTCACTGCGCAGTTGGCCCGATGCCGAGCACGCCACGGCCGTCAAGCAAATGCAGGTGCTTGGGGACAAGGGCGGCAGCGTTCAGTTTGACGCAAACGCGCACCACGCGAACGCGCTTGCGTGGATCGTTGATGTGCCGGCATTGGAGGCACGTCTTGCCGAGGCGGTGCGTTTCCAGCCCCAGGTCGAGGTGCTAGCTGCGCCTGTGCCAGCAGCCCTCACCGTGGTTTGCGAAGGCCGCGCAAGCACAACCCGGGCCGAGTTTGGCGCGCGGTTTGAGGTCACGCCCTACGCGCAGCATGCCATTGCTGCGCGTGTGGTATGCGAACATGGCCACCAGCAAATCGCGCGTCAGTGGTTCTCGCCCGAGGGCATTCTCGCGTTCTTGCCGATGGGTGGACCGCAGGGGAACTCCGTGGCCGTTGTGTGGTCCGTCACGCCCGAGCACGCGGCACAGCTGATGGAGTTGCCGCCACAGGCGTTTGCCGCGAGGCTGCAGGATGCAAGCGCAGGTACGCTGGGTACCCTGTCGCTGATGGCCGAGCGCGCGGTGTGGCCGCTGCAGCTGGCGCGGGCCGACCGCTGGTGCGGCGCGCTGCCTGCCGACGGGCGCGAGTCTGCAAGCTGGGTGCTGGCAGGCGATGCTGCACACAACATTCATCCCTTGGCAGGCCAGGGGTTGAACCTGGGCCTGGCAGATGCCCAGGCACTTGCAGGCGTGCTGCACCAGCGCGACTACTGGCGTAGCGTGAGCGACCTGCGCCTGCTGCGCCGCTACGAGCGCGAACGCAAGGCTGCGCTGTGGGCCGTGGGTGTGGCCACCGATGGGCTGCAGCAGCTCTTCACTCGCCAGGATGGGCCCTTGCCCAAGCTGCGCAACGCGGGAATGAAGGGGTTCGACCGAAGCGGTCCTCTCAAGGATTTTGTGGCCCGGCAGGCGATGGGAATGTGATCACCACCGGTATCGGCGCTGCAGCCTTTGCCCCACTGATGGAATGAAAAAGCGATGAAACTGATTCCCGCCCCGTTCGCGGCCGCCGGCGCGCTTGCCCTCACCTTTGTGGCCCACGCCCAGGAGGCAGACATCCGCAAAGCACTGGCGGAGCGTATTCCGCAGATGGACAAGATCGACGAAGTGCGTCCAACGCCCATGAAGGGCGTATTCGAGGTGCGTATCGGCACGGATCTTTTTTATACGGACGCCAAGGGCGACTACGTGATCCAGGGCGAATTGATCGACACCAAGGCTCGCCGCAACTTGACGGAAGACCGCATTGCCAAGCTGACCACATTGGACTTCGCCGCCCTACCCCTGAAGGACGCGTTCACGATCGTGCGCGGCGACGGCAAGCGCAAGGTCGCTGTGTTTGAAGATCCGAACTGCGGCTACTGCAAACGCTTCGAGCGGGACATGCAGAGCGTGAACAACGTCACGGTGTACCTGTTTCTTTATCCGTTCCTGAGCCCGGACTCCGCTGAGAAATCCCGCAATATCTGGTGCTCCAAGGATCGCGTGGCCGCCTGGCTGGATCTGATGGTGCGCGACAAGGCCGTGCCCGCTGCCAGCTGCGACACCAGCGCGCTGCAACGCAACCTGGCTTTTGGCCGCCAGTACAAGATCACGGGCACTCCGACCCTCATCTTCGCCAACGGAACGCGCGTGCCCGGCGCCATTGGGGCGGCCGCCATCGAAAAGCGTCTGGCCCAGATCAACAGCGACACCCCAAGCACCCGCTGACAGCCCTGGTGCTGCGTTGTTGACCTCTTTCCCATCGCGGCCGTTGCTCCTCATTGGCAGGGCACCGAGCTCCCACTTCCGCTGACACCCATGCCCGCCACCCGCCCTACCCAGACCGCTGCTGTTCACTACCGGGTCGAACCGACCGATCTGCACGCCCACATCTTTCGCATGACCCTGACCATCGCCTGC
Organism: Acidovorax sp.; assembly: GCA_046318695.1. Lineage (GTDB taxonomy): Bacteria > Pseudomonadota > Gammaproteobacteria > Burkholderiales > Burkholderiaceae_C > Acidovorax. The sequence goes on along the minus strand of JBKCTS010000464.1, from coordinate 586 downwards.
CCGCAGGAGCAGCAGGAAGTGTCGCTTGCGGTGTGGATTCCAGGCAGCTACCTCGTACGAGAATTCTCCAAGAACCTGCAGGACCTGCAGGCCACTCAGGGACGACGGCGCACTGCGGTCACGCAACTGGACAAGCATCGCTGGCTGATACCCTGCAACCCGGGCAAGCCCTTGGTGTTGACCTACTGCGTCAGTGCCTACGACACATCGGTGCGCACCGCATGGCTGGATGCATCGCGAGGGTTTTTCAATGGCACCAGCCTGTGCTTGCGTGTGGAAGGCTGCCAACATGAGGCCCACAGCATCGAGATCGCCAGCACACAGGCAACGGCGCAGTGGTCTGTCGCCACCGGGCTTGATCCGATCGCCGTTGACCAACGAGGCTTTGGACTTTACGGCGCAGCCAACTTTGAAGAGCTGGTCGATAGCCCGTTCGAGCTGGGCTGCTTCTGGACCGGTCGCTTCGTGGCGGCAGGCGTGCCGCACCGTTTCGTCGTGGCGGGAGCGGCCCCGTCGTTTGACGGCAAGCGACTGCTGGCGGACGTCCAAAAAATCTGCGAGACTGCCATTGCCTTCTGGCATGGGG
>JBKCTS010000463.1:0-3106 GCA_046318695.1 Acidovorax sp. | reverse complement strand
ACCCAGCGAAACACGGTTCTTCTCGGTGTCGAACTTCAGGATCTTGGCAGTGATTTCCTGGCCAGCGGTCACCACCTCGGAGGGGTGACGCACGCGGCGCCATGCCATGTCGGTGATGTGCAGCAGGCCGTCGATGCCGCCCAGGTCCACGAATGCACCGTATTCGGTGATGTTCTTGACCACGCCCTGGACGATGGAGCCTTCCTTGAGGGTTTCCATCAGCTTGGCGCGTTCTTCGCCCATGGAGGCTTCCACCACAGCGCGGCGGCTGAGCACCACGTTGTTGCGCTTGCGGTCGAGCTTGATGACCTTGAATTCCATGGTCTTGTTTTCGAACGGCGTCAGATCCTTGATCGGGCGCGTGTCGATCAGCGAGCCGGGCAGGAACGCGCGGATGCCGTTGACCAGGACGGTGAGGCCGCCCTTGACCTTGCCGGACGTGGTGCCGGTGACGAACTCGCCGGATTCCAGGGCCTTTTCCAGGCTCATCCAGGAGGCCAGACGCTTGGCGGTGTCGCGCGACAGGATGGTGTCGCCGTAGCCGTTTTCGATGGAGCCAATGGCCACCGAGACAAAGTCACCCACTTGGACTTCGACTTCGCCCTTGTCGTTTTTGAACTCTTCCAGCGGTACGTAGGCTTCGGACTTGAGGCCGGCGTTTACAACCACGAAGTTGTGCTCAACGCGCACAACTTCAGCGGTGATAACTTCGCCTGGGCGCATTTCCGTGCGCTGCAAGGATTCTTCAAAAAGGGCGGCAAAAGATTCGGACATGTGTTTCCTTGCCGCAAACAGGATTCCAGCAGCACCATTGCTACTGTTTCTATAGCTGCTTGCGGTGATGTTTGCGGTGAAACCGCGGGTTAGGTTATCGATCCACACCGCCTGTGCGCTGACGCGCGAGAGGGGCGCTGTGGGCCTGTTGGACAGCCTTGCGGCTGCACCGGAAGGCCCCCGATGACAAGGGCCTTTCACGTTTCAACCCCTCGCGGAGGCCGCGAAGGGTTGTCGCTCTAGCCACCATGCCAACACCTGCTCGACGGCTTCATCAATCGTCAAACGGGAGCTGTCCAGGACCAGAGCGTCCTGCGCGGGCTTGAGTGGCGCAACGCTGCGGGAGCTGTCCCTTGCGTCGCGCGCCTCCAAATCCGCACGAAGGACGTCGATGTTAGCCGAAAAACCCTTTGAAATCAACTGTTTATAGCGCCGCTCTGCGCGGCATGCCGCGCTGGCGGTCAGATAGACCTTGAGCGGGGCGCCGGGGAAGATCACGGTTCCCATGTCGCGGCCATCGGCAACCAGACCGGGCAGGCGCCGAAAACCGTGCTGCAGGTCCACCAGGGCCTCGCGCACGGCGGGCAGGGCAGACACGCGCGACGCGTTCATTCCCGCTTCTTCGGTGCGTATGGCTTGGGTTACATCGTCGTCACCCAGCAGCACATGGCCTGCCTCGAAGCGAACGGGCAGAGCGCGGGCCATGCGGGCAATGGCGTTTTCGTTGTTGGGGTCGATGGAGTAGCCAGCGCGGCCGGCCGCCAGGGCGGTGATTCGGTACATCGCGCCGGAGTCGAGAAAGCGGTAGCCCAGCCGCTGTGCGACGGCCGCGGCAACGGTGCCCTTGCCCGACGCCGTAGGGCCGTCGATGCAGATGACGGGAATGCGCTCCTCTGACACGCCTGCCACCGAGAACAAGGTCTCGAAATACCCCGGAAATGTCTTGGCAACGCACTTGGGGTCTTCAATGCGCACCGGCAGCCGTGCGGGATTGAAGGCCGCCAGCGAAAAGCACATGGCCACGCGATGGTCGTCATAGGTGTGGATGCTGGCGGCTTTCCAGTCCTGTACCCGAGCGGGGGGCGTTACCCGGATGGAGTCTGCGCTTTCCTCCACGGTGGCGCCGAGCTTGCGAAGCTCGGTGGCCATGGCGGCGATGCGGTCTGTTTCTTTCACGCGCCAGCTGGCGATGTTGCGCAGCGTGGTCGGGCCTTCGGCGTAGAGCGCCATCACCGCCAGGGTCATGGCAGCATCGGGGATGTGGTTGCAATCAAGGTCAATGGCCTTGAGCGGCCAACCTTGGCCGGGCTGGCCCCGCCGGATGTGCAGCCAGTTGGGCCCCCCCGTCACCACCGCGCCCATGGCCCGGGCAGCGTCCACAAAGCGGATGTCGCCCTGGATGGAGTTAAGCCCCACACCGCGTACGGTGATGCCTCCACCTTCACTTGGACTGGTTTGCGGTTCTTTATCCCCACTTGCGCTTGCTGCAATTGCACCGAGTGCTATGAAATAGCTAGCAGATGAGGCATCGGCCTCGACGTGGATCTCTCCGGGCGACTGGTAGCGGCTGCCTGCCGGGATGGAAAAACGTTGCCAGTGATCGTGAGTCACGCGGATTCCAAAGCGTTCCAGCAGTTGCAGCGTGATAGCGATGTAGGGCTTGGAGATCAGCTCGCCCACCACCTCGATGTCGATGGCCTGCTGCCTGGCCGCCAGGGGCAGTGCCATCAGCAGCGCTGTGAGGAACTGGCTCGATACATCGCCGCGCACGCGAATGGGTGCTGACAGCGAAAGCGCAGGCACTCCATCTCCGTGGGCGATCCGCAGAGGCGGGTAGCCAGTTTGGCCCAGATAGTCGATCTGGCAGCCAAGCTGGCGCAGCGCATCGACCAGGTCGCCAATGGGGCGCTCGTGCATGCGCGGCACGCCGGAGAGTTCGAATTCACCGCCCAGCAAGGCAAGAGCCGCCGTCAGCGGGCGCATGGCTGTTCCGGCGTTGCCCAGAAATAGGCGGGAGGGCGCAACGGGAGGACGGTCGCCCAGCCCGGTGATCAGCACGGTGCTGCCGCGCTCATCCACCCCGCAGCCGATCTGTCGCAGGCCATCGAGCATCACGCGGGTGTCGTCCGAAGCGAGCAGGTCGTGCACAGTGGTCGTTCCGTGGCTCAGCGCAGCCAGCAGCAGCACGCGATTGGAGATGCTTTTGGAGCCGGGCAGATGGACTTCGCCACGGGCGCTCTCCAGCGCTGGAAGGTCAAGGAATGCAGTGCTGAACATGGCGTTGGTGCGGTAGGCGATGGCAGGACAAATGTAGATCGGCGTCGGGGTGCGA
>JBKCTS010000462.1:0-17364 GCA_046318695.1 Acidovorax sp. | reverse complement strand
GTGGGATTCGCGATGCCGCGACCGCGCAGGCCCTCGGCCGGGTGGCCGACGCCGTTGTGATTGGCAGCAGGATCATCCAGTTGATCGAGGAACAGGAGCACGCCAAGGTGGTGCCCATCACCATCGACTTCCTGCGCGGAGTACGCAAGGCGCTCGACGCATAAAATAGCGCGATTGCCTGTCGGCTGACCACATTGCTGTTTGCTGCGCGGTGAGCTCACTCGGGATGCGCCCCAGAGCGCCGGGGAGAGCGTTGCGCGCTGCTGCCGGGCCGGTCTGCTCCAGTTGCAAGGCTTCACGGCGACTGGCCACTGGCCCAATCAAACTGAGGAAAACCATGTCCTGGCTCGAAAAACTTCTGCCCTCCAAGATCCAGCAGACGGACCCCACCGAGCGCCGCCAGGTGCCCGAAGGCCTGTGGATCAAGTGCTCCAGCTGCGAGACCGTGCTGTACAAGGCCGACCTGGAACAGAACCAGAACGTCTGCCCCAACTGTGGCCACCACCACCGCATCGGCGCGCGCGCGCGCCTGGACACGTTCCTGGACGCGGAAGGCCGCTACGAGATCGGCCAGGAAGTCCTGCCGGTGGATGCACTCAAATTCAAGGACAGCCGCAAATACCCAGAGCGCCTGAAAGAGGCCCTTGAAAACACGGGTGAGACCGATGCGCTGGTCGTGATGGGCGGGGCGGTCAAAAGCATCAACGTGGTTGCCGCGTGCTTCGAATTCGACTTTATGGGCGGCTCCATGGGCTCCGTGGTGGGCGAGCGCTTCGTGCGCGGCGTGGAGACCGCCATCGAGCAGAAGGTGCCCTTCATCTGCTTTACCGCCACTGGCGGCGCGCGCATGCAAGAAGGCCTGCTGTCACTCATGCAGATGGCCAAGACCAATGCAGCGCTGACCCGCCTGGCCAAAAAGAGGCTTCCCTACATCAGCGTACTGACCGACCCCACCATGGGCGGCGTGAGCGCAGGCTTTGCCTTTGTGGGTGACCTGGTGATTGCCGAACCCAAGGCGCTGATCGGATTTGCCGGCCCTCGCGTGATCGAATCCACGGTTCGCGTAACGCTCCCCGAGGGCTTCCAGCGCGCGGAGTTTTTGCAGACCAAGGGCGCGGTCGACTTCATCTGCGACCGCCGGGAGCTGCGCAATACGGTGGCCAGTGCGCTGGCGATGCTCCAGCGTCTGCCTGCCGATTCGGTAATCTAGCGCAGTGTTGCTCGCTATTTTATTTATAGCGTCTTAACGTTGATGGACAAGCGCGAGACCGGTTTTTTACTTAGAAAGCACGGTTCAGCGCAGCGCTCCGGCCTGCAAGTGTCCCAACACAATCAGCGCCACCTGCAAAACAATGAGCAGCGCCAGGGGCGACAGGTCGATGCCTTGCACCAGCGGCAAAACTTTTCGGATGGGCCTGAGCAGGGGTTCGCAAAGCCGCCCGATCACATCGGCAAGCGACGACTGTGTCTGCACCCACGACAGCACCGCGTAAACAATCACCAGACCCGTCAGGCCGGACACGGCCACACGTGCGGTGCCGAAAAGCGCCATCCAGGGCAGCCAGGCCCAGGCCGCTGCAGCGCCAAGCAACAGCAAGACCAACGCGTACTGCACAAGCTGCACCAGCACCGCGGCGACCAGGCTGGAGACGTCCCACCGCCCCACCGGCGTGATGACTTTTCGCAACGGCATCACCAGCCAGTCGGTCAGGGCAAAGACCAGTCCCCCCACCGGATTGGAAAACGACACCCGTTGCAACTGCATGTACAGGCGCAGCAGACAGGCCCCCGTGATCAGGCCACCAATGACGTCAAGAAGAAAAGAGGCGATCTGGTAGAGCATGGTGGTCAAGAAATCCGAGGAGCAGCCGCGAAAGCCGGTTGGGTCATGGGATGATAGCGGGCGGTCTTTCTTCTACCCCATGTCCCAGCACCTGACCCTGTCATCGCTGCCTCTGTTTCCCCTGGGTTCCGTCCTCTACCCCGGCGGACGGCTGGCCTTGCGCGTTTTTGAAGTGCGCTACCTGGACATGGTGCGCAAATGCCAGCGCGCAGGGGCACCGTTTGGCGTGGTGGCACTCACGCAGGTCCAGGAGGTGCGACAGGCTGGCGCGGCGCAAGAACAGTTTTGCGACGTGGGTACGCTGGCCGCCATCGAGGCGCTGGATAACCCGCAACCGGGCCTGATCACGCTGCGCTGCCGTGGCACACAGCGCTTCCGGATCTTGCGGCGCTCCCAACTCAACAATGGCCTGTGGACCGCGGACATTGAGCAGATCGATGACGACGCGGCGGTACCCATTCCCGATGACCTCAAGGTGACCGCAACGGCGCTGTCCCAAGTGCTGCAGACCCTGCGGCAACGCGAGCCCGACAGCCCTGCACTGCTCCCCGAAGGCGGCGACCAGTTCAACGATTGCGCCTGGGTGGCCAACCGCTGGTGCGAGCTGCTGCCCGTGCCGCTGGAGCTCAAGCAACGCCTGATGGAGCTGCAAAACCCCCTCGTCCGGCTGGAGTTGGTCGGGGATGTGCTGGAGCGCACAGGCATTGCACAGTGAGGCTTCTTCAGGCGCTATGCAGGTAGACGTTGTGCTCCAACGCGTGCTCTCGTGGCATCGCAACACCAAGCGGGCCTTCGTGGTGGCGCTGGACGCCGCCATGGGCGTGCTCGCCATGTGGCTGGCCTTCTCGCTGCGGCTGGACACGCCACACTGGCCAGAGGGCAAGCAGTGGATTGCGTATGCGCTCGCGCCCGCGCTGGCCTTTCCGATCCTCATGCACCTGGGCCTGTATCGGGCGATCTTCCGCTACACCGGGATGCGCGCGCTTGTCACCACCGGCAAGGCCGTCACGCTGTACGGAGCGGCGCTGCTGGCCGTGTTGCTGGCTGGCCGCTGGGAGGGCGTTCCGCGCAGCGTTGGTGTTCTGCAACCGGTGCTCTTTTTGCTGCTGGTGGGGGTCAGCCGCTCGCTGGGATGGTTGCTGCTCGCCGGCCAATCAGGCCGTGCGCCTCACCGGCTGCTGATTTATGGCGCAGGCACGGCCGGGGCACAAACGGCTGCCGGGCTGGGTACGGCCCGCAACTACGAGCTCATGGCTTTTGCGGATGATGACGGGTCCAAGGTGGGTCGCAGCATCAACGGAGTCCGTGTCTACAGTTCCGACTCTCTGCCAGCGACCGTAGAGCGGCTGGGCATCACCGATGTGCTGCTGGCCCTGCCCAGCGTGCCGCGCGAGCGCCGCCATCAAATCATCGACAAGCTGAGCGCGCTGCCCGTGCGCATTCGCACACTGCCCGGGCTGACGGACCTGGCCAGCGGTCGGGTGACCGTGTCGGACTTTCAGGATCTGGACATTGAAGACCTGCTTGGCAGGCCCGCCATCCAGCCCGATCTGCCGCTGATGCGCGAGCACATCGCGGGCAAAGTGGTGCTGGTGACCGGCGCGGGCGGAAGCATCGGCAGCGACCTGTGCCGCCAGCTGGCGCAACTGCAAGCCGCAGAGATCCTGCTGGTGGACCACAGCGAATTCGCGCTCTACAGCATCCATCAGGAGTTGCAGGCCCTGGCGCTCAAAGGCGTGGTGCAAAGCAAACTGACGCCGCTGCTGGCAAGCATCAACCACACGGCGCACATGGCAGAGCTGTGTCGCCAGTACCGGCCTGCCTCCATCTACCACGCCGCGGCATACAAGCATGTTCCGATGGTGGAAACCAACGCCGCCGAAGGCATTCGCAACAATGTTTTCGGCACGCTGAACATGGTGCGTGTGGCGGTGGAGCATGGCGTTGCCGATTTCGTTCTGATATCGACCGACAAAGCCGTGCGACCCACCAATGTGATGGGTGCCAGCAAGCGAATCGCGGAACTGGTGCTCCAGGCCATCGCGCACGCCACGTCACACCCCTTCAACAGCCCCGAAGCTCCTGGCCAGCGCGCGGCTGCGGGGGCGCACTGGCGCAGTCCTGCGCGTTTGTCGATGGTGCGCTTTGGCAACGTGCTCGGCTCCAGCGGAAGCGTCATCCCGCTGTTTCGCAACCAGATCACGCATGGGGGCCCCATCACGGTGACGCACCCGGAGGTCACACGCTATTTCATGACCATCGCCGAGGCGGCCCAACTGGTCTTGCAAGCGGGTGCGATGGCCGAGGGCGGAGATGTGTTTGTGCTGGACATGGGCGAGCCCATCAAGATTCTCGAGCTGGCCCGCCGCATGGTCACGCTGGCCGGACACACGGTGCGCGACCCAGAGCACCCCGGCGGCGATATCGAGATCACCTTCACCGGGTTGCGGCCCGGCGAGAAGCTGTACGAAGAGCTGCTGATTGGCGACAACCCCATGCCGACGGCGCACCCCCGCATCCTGCGCGCACACGAAGAGCGGCTGCCCTGGCCGGTTCTTCGTGAACAGCTCGAAGCCCTGCATGCGGCCGTGACGGCGGGCGACGAGGCCGGGATGCGCGAGCTGCTGCACCGCCTTGTGCCCGGCTACCAGCCCGACTCCACCCCCTCTGAGGCATGACGCGCGGGCTCTTCACGGCCACCGCCACCGTCCTGGCCGGAAGCGTGGCCGCCCATGCCGTGCCCTTGTTGCTGGGCCCGGCCCTCACGCGGATTTACCCGCCCGAGGTGTTCGGGCAGTTTGCGCTGCTCTGGGCCATTGCCACCAACCTGGCCGTTATCGGCTGCATGCGCTACGACTACGCCCTGCCGCTCGAGCGCGGCGAGGCCGGGGCAGCGCAGTTGATGGCGCTGTGCGCCCAGCTCCTGGGCGTCACCACCGTGCTGGCGGTCTGCGCGGGTGCTGCGCTGGCGTGGTACCACCAGGTCAGCCTGTACGCCATGCTCCCGCTGGCCGTGCTCTCGCTGGCCGCTACGCAATGGCTGACGATGTGGGCCACCCGCGGTGAACGCTTTGCGTTGCTCTCAGGCGCCCGGCTGCTGCAATACGGGGGTGGATCCGTGCTGCAACTGCTGCTGGGCTGGTGGGCCTGGGGGCTGGCCGGACTGATCGCCGGGGCCGTGGTGGCAGGGCTGCTCGCCGCCGTGCTGCTGGCCCGCCCGGCACCCGCGGGCGGCTGGAAGGCACTGCTGCGCGCCCGCATGCCGTCCTTGCGTGCCGTGGCGCTCAGGCACCGGGATTTTCCGGTGCTCAACACCCCGCATGCCTTCCTGGGCGCGCTGCAGGACACCCTCACGCTGCTGGCGGTCACCGCATGGACTGGCGATGCCGCAGCCGGCCTGTGGGCCATGTCGCTGCGCTACCTGAAGGCCCCTGCCACGCTGCTGGGGGGATCGCTGTCGCAGGCCCTGTACCCCCGGCTGGTGCAAGCCCGCGACGCCCAGGCCGCACGCCGGGCAGTGCAGCACAGCATGCTCGCACTGACGGCGATTGCCGTGCCCATGGCGGCCGCGCTGCTGCTGTGGGGGCCGGATCTGTTCACATGGTTTCTGGGCCCCGGCTGGAGCGGGGCGGGCGCACTGGCCCAGGCACTGGCCCCCTACATCGCGCTGCACTTCGTTGCGTCGCCCCTGGCGGTGACCACGCTGGCCTGGAAATCGCAGGCCTGGGCGCTGCGCTTAGCCCTGGCAGGACAGGCAGCGTTTTTTGGTGGGCTGCTGACCGGGCTGATGCTGGGCGGTCTTACGGCAGCGGCCTGGGGCATCTCGGCGTCCATGCTGCTGTACTTTGGCTACTATTTCTGGGCCCTGGCCACCTGGAAGGATATCCCCCATGAAGGACGCGCTGAAAGCCCGGTTTAACCGCTGGCGTCGCCGCCTGTGGCAGGCGCTGCTTTTTCGCACCGTGTTTGGCGAGCGCGCGGCGCAGGGCGCGCTGCTGGCCCACACGCGCATCGCGCCCAGCACCTGCATCGAGGGCGAGCAAGGCCTGCAGTTGGCAGACCATGTGTTCATCGGCCATTTCAATTTTCTGGATGCCGCAGGCGGGCTGCGCATCGATGAAGGCGCGCAAATCACCAACTACGTGAGCATCGTCACCCACAGCTCGCACCGCGCCGTCCGGCTCATGGGGCGCAGTTACGCCATGCACACGGGGGCCGCAGCCGCACGCCCGGGCTACATCCACGCCCCGGTGCACATTGGGGCTTACGCGTTCATAGGCCCCCACAGCCTGATCGAGGCGGGCAGCCGCATTGGCAAGGGCGCTGTGGTGTGCGCCTTTGCGCAGGTGCGCGGCGAGGTGCCCGACTTCGCCGTGGTGTCCGGACAACCCGCCCGCGTGGTCGGCGATGTGCGCGCCCGCGATGCGGTCTGGCTGGCCCATCACCCCGAGTTGCAGGCGCACTACGCGGCCTGGGCCGGTTCGATCCCTGACCTGCCACCGTCCTCCGGGCACTCCTGAGATGCGCCCGATCCACCTGTGCCTGCTGGGCGACGCCACCAGCCCCCACATCCAGCGCTGGACGCGCGAGATGATGGCGCGCGGCTACCGCGTGTCGCTGGTCACGGCCCGGCCTGCGCCCATCGACGGCGTGCAGCAGCACGTGCTGCGCCCCGTGCGCCGCTCCGTGCAGTGGCTGCTGCGCGCGGGCGAGGCCCGCCGCGCCATCCGCGCGCTTGCGCCCGACATCGTGCACGCGCACTACACCACGTCCTACGGCTATCTGGGCGCCCGCTGCGGGGGTCGCCCCCTGGTGATGACCGCCTGGGGCAGCGATCTATTGGTCACCCCGCACCGCAACCCCTGGATGCGCTGGCTCACGGGCTGGACCCTGCGGCAGGCCGATCTCATCACCGGCGACTCGCAAAGCCTGGTGGACGCCGCGCTTGGCCACCGCCCGCGCGCTGCGGTGCACTGCATCCACTGGGGGGTGGACCTGAGCCGCTTTGCGCCAGCCGACTGGAATGCCAAGCCAGGGTTCGAAATTGTCAGCCTGCGCGCATGGGAGCCCAACTACAACATCCCCACCATCATCGACGCCCTGGCACGCCTGCGCGCCCAGCTGGCGAGCCCGCAGGCACGGGCGCGGGTGCACCTGCATCTGCTGGGCGGCGGCAGCATGGAGGCCGCGTTGCGTGCCCAGGTGGCACAAACCGGCCTGACAGACGCGGTCACCTTTCATGGGCGGCTCGATGATGCGGGCATGGCGCGCGTGCTGGCCCGCTGCAAGGTGTCGGTGTCGGTGCCGGAGCAGGACGCCACCTCGGTCTCGGTGCTCGAGAGCATGGCCTGCGGCCTGCCCGTGGTGGCCACGCCATTGCAGGCCAACGCCCACTGGTTGCCCGCCCGCTGGCTGGTGCCCGCGCACGATGGCCCGGCGCTGGCGCAGGCGCTGCTTGCCCTGGCCCAGGACGACGCCCTGGCCCGCCAGGCAGGGCAGCACAATGTCCAACGCATCCAGCGCGAAGGCGACCGCGCCGCGCAGATGGACCGCATGGCTGCGCTGTACCGCGGCTTGTTGCAGACGGACCGCCAAAAAGATGATTAAAAAATGCCACCGCCGCTCGACCAGACTGGCCTAATAGCTACAATAAGCATAGCAAACATGTTCATCCACCCCGCACAGCCCCTGTGGCTCAGCGTCATCGTGCCGTGCCGCAACGAGGCCGCGCACATCGACGCGTTCTGCGACAGCGCGTTGCAGCAGCAGTTGCCCGCGGGCTGGCAGATGGAGCTGCTGGTGGCCGACGGGCGCAGCGATGACGGCACGCGGGAGCGCCTGCAACAGCGCTGCGCCGCCGACCCGCGCCTGCGGTGGGTGGACAACCCCGGCCGCATCGTCTCGACCGGCCTGAACGCCTGCCTGCAGCAGGCCCGAGGCAGCGTGATCGCCCGGATGGATGTGCACACACGCTTTGCGCCGGACTACCTGGCCCAGTGCCTGGCGGCGCTGGAGCGGACCGGTGCCGACAACGTGGGCGGCCCCTGGGTGGCCGAAGGCGTGGGCCCCGTAGGCCAGGCGATTGCCGCCGCCTTCCAGAGCCGCTGGGTGGTGGGCGGGGCCCGGTCGCGCGATACCGCGCACGAAGGCCCGGTGGACACGGTGTACCTGGGCTGCTGGCCCCGCGCCACGCTGGAGCGCTTTGGCGGCTTTGACGACACGCTGGTACGCAACCAGGACGACGAGCACAACCTGCGCCTGCGCCTGGGCGGCGCGCGCATCTGGCAAAGCGCCCGCATCCGGTCGCACTACCGCCCGCGCAGTTCCCTGCGCCACCTGGCGGCGCAGCAGCTTCAGTACGGCTACTGGCGGCCGTTTGTGATGCGCAAGCACGGGCAGCCGGGTTCGGTGCGGCAGCTCGTGCCTGCCGCCTGGGTGGCCGCGCTGCTGGGCTGCGCCCTGCTGGCCCCGCTCAGCAGCGCACCGCTGGTTGGTCTGCTGGCGGCCTATGGGGCGTATGTGGCGGGTGCCAGCCTGCACGCGGCCGCAGCCACCGCATCATGGACCGCCCTGCCCTGGCTGCCCGCCGTGGTCGCGGTGTACCACACCTCGTATGGCCTGGGCACCTGGCGCGGCCTGTGGGACATCGTGCGCGGTCGCGCTCCCTCGGACCAGTTCGCGCGCATCACCCGATGAATGACAACACCTCTGCCCCCGAGCCCCGGGCCGTGACCGCGCGCTATGCCCGCCGCGACGCGGAGCGCGATGCCCTGCGCTACAGCCTGTACGCCAGCGCCTCGGCGCTGCAGGCCCAGCAGGAGCGCCTGCGCGCCATGCGCCACCTGTGGCTGGCCCACGGCTGGCAGAGCCTGGAGGGCCTGCACATCACCGAGGCCGGCTGCGGCAGCGGCGGCAACCTGCAAGACCTGCTGCGCCTGGGTGCCGACCCGGCCCGCCTGCAAGGCCTGGAACTGATGCCCGAGCGTGCCCAGGCAGCACGCCTGCGGCTGCCCAACACCGTCGCGGTGCTGGAGGGTGATGCCCTGCAGGCCCACATACCCCCCGGCAGCCAGCAGGCGGTGCTGGCCTTTACCCTGTTCAGTTCCATTCTTGATGCAGGCTTTCGCAGCGCGCTTGCCCGGCAGATGTGGCAATGGGTTGCGCCCGGCGGCGGCGTGCTGGTGTATGACTTTGTGGTGGACAACCCGGGCAACCCCGACGTGCAAGGTGTGCCGCTGGCCGAGGTCCGCCGCCTGTTCCCAGGCGCCCGCATCACCTCGCGCAGGCTCACCCTGGCACCGCCGCTGGCGCGCCGCCTGCCTGCCCCCCTGCTGGCCCCGGCAGCTACGCTGCTGCCTTTTGCACGCACGCACCGCCTGACGTGGGCGGTCAAACCCCTGCACCCATCACCATGAAAATCACCGTCATCGGCACGGGCTATGTCGGCCTGGTCACAGGCGCCTGCCTGTCAGAAATGGGCAACCATGTGGTCTGCCTCGACCACGACCCGGCCCGCATCGCCACCCTGCAGCAGGGTGGCATACCGATTCACGAACCCGGCCTGCAGGACGTTGTTCGCCGCAACGCGCAGGCGGGGCGGCTGCGGTTTACCACCGATGTTGCCAACGCCGTCGCGCACGGCGATATCCTCTTCATCGCCGTCGGCACCCCACCGCAGGAAGACGGATCGGCCGATCTGCAGCAAGTGCTGGCCGCGGCCCAGTCCATCGGCCAGCACATGGCGGGCTACAAGCTCATCGTGAACAAGAGCACCGTGCCCGTAGGCACTGCACAGCAGGTGCGGCGCACGGTGTCGCTGGCTCTGGCCGCACGCGGGCACGGGGCCGATTTTTCGGTAGTCTCCAACCCCGAGTTCCTCAAGGAAGGCTCGGCGGTGCAGGATTTCATGCGCCCCGACCGCGTGATCGTGGGCAGCGACGACGAACGCGCAACCGCCCTGATGCGCACGCTGTACGCGCCGTTCATGCGCAATCGCGAGCGCCTGATCGAGATGGATGTGCGCAGCGCCGAGTTCACCAAATACGCCGCCAATGCCATGCTGGCCACCCGCATCAGCTTCATGAACGAGCTGGCGCTGCTGGCCGAAAAGCTGGGGGCCGACATTGAAAGCGTGCGCATCGGCATTGGTTCAGACCCACGCATCGGCACGCATTTTCTGTACGCGGGCGCGGGCTATGGCGGCTCGTGCTTTCCCAAGGACGTGCGTGCCCTCATCCAGACGGCCGACACGGCTGGCCAACCCCTGCAGATCCTCCAGGCGGTGCAGGCGGTGAACCAGCACCAAAAGCAGGTTCTTATCGAGAAGATCGTGGCCCGCTTTGGCCAGCAGTTGCAGGGTCGCCGCTTCGCGCTGTGGGGGCTGGCCTTCAAGCCCGGTACCGACGACATGCGCGAGGCCCCCAGCCTCACCGTGATTGAGCAATTGCTGGCGCGGGGCGCCGAGGTGGTGGCCTACGACCCGCAGGCCATGGCGCAGGCGCAGGCTGCCCTGGGCGCACGCGCCCATCTGCGCTTTGCACCGCACGCCGACGCGGCGCTGGAAGGTGCCGATGCGCTGGTCATCGTCACCGAATGGAAAGAGTTCCGCAGCCCCGACTTTGCCCATCTCGCCGCCACGCTCAAGCGCCCGGTGGTGTTTGACGGGCGCAACCTGTTCGAGCCTGAAACCCTGCGCAGCGCCGGGCTGGAGTACTACCCTATTGGTCGTGCCGCCGCAGCGCCCACTGGCTCCCAACCTTGCTGATCGACATGTCTGCTTCTGGCCCCCACCCCTTCCTGCCGTTTGCCCGCCCCGACATCACAGACGCTGAGATCACCGCCGTGACCGAAGCCATGCGCTCCGGCTGGGTCACCACCGGCCCCGTCACGCGCCAGTTCGAGCAGAACTTCGTGGACTACCTGGGCGGCGGCCTGCACGCCGTGGCCGTCAATTCGGCCACCGCGGGCCTGCACCTGGCGCTGGAGGCCCTGGGCATCGGCCCGGGTGACGAAGTGATTGCGCCCACGCTCACCTTCACCGCCACCGTCGAAGTGGTGCGCTACCTGGGCGCAGATGCCGTGCTGGTCGATGTGGACCCGGTCACCCTGAACATCGACCCGGCCCAAATCCGCGCCGCCATCACCCCGGCTACGCGCGCCATCATGCCCGTGCACTACGGGGGGCTGGCCTGCAACATGGATGCCATCCTGGCCATTGCCAACGAGCACGGCCTGAAAGTGGTGGAAGACGCCGCCCATGCGCTGCCTGCCACCTGGCGCGGCACGCTGGTGGGGCAGCTTGCGTCGGATGTGACGGTGTTCAGCTTCTACGCCAACAAGACCATCACCACCGGCGAAGGCGGCATGGCCGTCACGCGCGATGCGGCGCTGGCCCAGCGCATGCGGTTGATGCGCCTGCACGGCATGAACCGCGATGCGTTTGACCGCTTTACCTCCAAAACCCCGGCCTGGTACTACGAGGTGGTGGCCCCCGGCTTCAAGTACAACATGACCGACGTGGCCGCCGCCATGGGCGTGCAGCAGCTCGCACGGCTGCCGCAGTTTGTGCAGCGGCGCGAGCAGCTCGCGCAGCGCTACCACGCGGCCTTGGCCGACCTGCCGCTGGTGCTGCCCGCCACCGCCCCGGCAGGCGAGGCGCATGCCTGGCATCTGTACGTGGTGCGCCTTGCACCCCAGGCCCGCATCGACCGCGACGCGCTGATCCAGGCCCTGTCTGACCGGGGCATTGGCACCAGCGTGCACTATGTGCCCCTGCACCGCCACCCCTACTGGCGCGACCGCTACCAGCTCACCCCGGCGCAGTTTCCGCACGCCGATGCCGCCTACCAGGCCATGGTGAGCCTGCCCCTGTTCACCGCCATGAGCGATGCCGACCAGGACCGCGTGATCGCCGCACTGCGCGAACTGCTGGGCTGAAGGCGTCTTGCCGCATGTGGTTCAAGCGCGCCTTTGACATCGCCTTCTCGGCCACGGTGCTGCTGCTGCTGGCACCGCTGCTGGCAGTGATTGCGCTGTGGGTGCGCTGCGATTCCCCCGGCCCCATCTTTTACCTGCAAGGGCGCGTGGGCCGGCATGGGCAGCCGTTTCGCATTTACAAGGTCCGCACCATGCGGGTAGGGGCCGACGCTGCCGGGCCGCAAATCACCATTGGGCGCGATGCGCGCATCACCCGTGCGGGGCACTTTCTGCGCCGCACCAAACTCGACGAGCTGCCCCAGTTTGCCAACGTGCTGCGCGGCGATATGAGTGTGGTGGGCCCCAGGCCCGAGGTGCCCCGGTACGTGGCGCTGTACCCGAGCGACCTGGCCGCGCAGGTGCTGAGCGTGCGCCCCGGCATTACCGATCTGGCATCGCTGGCGTTTCGAAACGAGGGCGAATTGCTGGCGCGCAGCGACGACCCCGAGCGCACCTACGTGCAGGATATCCTGCCTGCCAAGCTGCAGTACGCCTGCCAGTATGTGCAAACGCGCAGCCTGTGGCTGGACCTGTCCATCATCGTGCACACCGTGGCGGCATTGGCAGGCAGCCCAAGGACACCGCGCAGCCCATAAAATCACGGGTTTGGTTGCTCCGCGCAGCCCTTCACCCGCCTTTTGACCGTGAGCGACGCCGCGCGCCCACATTTGAGCACCGTAGCAACGGCACCCCTATGTCCGAACACCACCACGCACCCGCCCCCCAGGACGACAACCAGCTCATCGCCGAGCGCCGCGAGAAGCTGCGCGCCCTGCGCGAGGCACAGGCCGCAGGCGGCGCTGTCGCGTTCCCCAACAACTTCAAGCCAGCCCACAAGGCCGCCCACCTGCACCTGGAACATGCCGGAGCCACCAGCGAAGCACTGGACGCCAACCCGGTGGCTGTCTCGGTGGCCGGGCGCATGATGCTCAAGCGGGTCATGGGCAAGGCCAGCTTCGCCACCGTGCAGGACGGCTCCCTGGGTGACGTGGGCGGGCGCATTCAGCTTTACGTGACCCGCGATGCCCTGGGCGAAGACCTGTACGCCGCCTTCAAGCACTGGGATCTGGGCGACATCCTGGGAGCCGAGGGTACCTTGATGAAGACCAAGACGGGCGAGCTCTCGATCAAGGTCACCAGCCTGCGCCTGCTGACAAAAAGCCTGCGCCCGCTGCCCGACAAGTTCCACGGCATGGCCGACCAGGAGCAAAAGTACCGCCAGCGCTATGTGGACTTGATCACCGACGAGCAGGCCCGCCAGCGTTTCATGGCGCGCAGCAAGGCCGTGAGCAGCCTGCGCGAGCTCATGGTGAGCCATGGCTTCCTCGAAGTGGAAACGCCCATGCTGCACCCGATTCCGGGCGGGGCGAATGCCAAGCCCTTCGTCACGCACCACAACGCGCTGGAGCAGGAGATGTACCTGCGCATCGCGCCCGAGCTGTACCTCAAGCGCCTGATCGTGGGCGGCTTCGAGCGCGTGTTCGAAATCAACCGCAGCTACCGCAACGAAGGCATCTCGGTGCGCCACAACCCCGAGTTCACCATGATGGAGTTCTACGCGGCGTACTGGAATTACCTGGACCTGATGGACTTCACCGAGACGCTGATCCGGGAGGTGGCCCTCAAGGCCACCGGCTCGCTGCAACTGACGTACCAGGGCCGCCCGGTGGACCTGAACCAGCCGTTTGCCCGGCTGACGATCCGCGAGGCGATCTTCCAGTACACCGAAGCGGGCGCGCATGTGGACGATGCGGCGTGGCTCATCAGCGCGCTGAAAAAACTGGGCCTGTCGGAAGACAAGGACAAGCTCTCGACCCGCTCGCTCGCCAGCCTGCAGGTGCTTTACTTTGAAGAAACGGTGGAAGACAAACTGTGGCAGCCCACCTTCATCATGGAGCACCCCACCGAAATCAGCCCGCTGGCCCGCGCCAACGACACGCGCCCGGAGGTGACCGAGCGCTTTGAGCTGTACATCACCGGCCGCGAGTTCGGCAACGGTTTTAGCGAATTGAACGACGCCGAGGACCAGGCCGCGCGTTTCCATGCCCAGGTGGCCGCCAAGGACGGCGGGGACGACGAAGCCATGTTCTTCGACCACGCCTTTGTGCGCGCGCTGGAATACGGCATGCCGCCCACCGGCGGCTGCGGCATCGGTATTGACCGCCTGATGATGCTGCTGACCGACAGCCCCAGCATCCGCGACGGGATTCTGTTCCCGGCGCTGCGGCGCGAGAGGTGATGCAAACCACCGTGCGCCCTGCCCGACCGCCCTACTGCGGCTTGTCAGGGGGCGGGCGCACTGCGGCCCTCTGACCCAAGACCATGGCAAGTTCCAAACTGCAGATGCTGACCCAACGCCTTCCTGCATGGATGCAGGACTGGCTGGAAGTCATCGTGCCCGGCACGCAGATCCTGCTGATCGTGCTGGTCGCCTGGCTGATCCAGCGCACGCTGCGGCGGCTGATGCGCGGGGCATCAGCGCGCTACCAGTTGCCCGATGAGCTGGTGGTGCCCATCAACGGGCTGATCCGCTGGCTGACGATGGCCACGGCAACCCTCCTGGTGCTTGAACGGCTGGGGGTTTCGGCCACCGTGCTTTGGACGGCTTTCACAGGCTTTGCCACGGTGGGCGCGGTGGCGTTTTTTGCGGCCTGGAGCGTATTGTCGAACCTGTTTTGCGCCCTGCTGATTTTCACGGTGAGGCCGTTTCGGGTGGGCGACTGCATCGAGGTGCTCGATACGGCCGAGAAACCCGGTGCCAAGGGACGCGTGGTGGATATCAACCTGCTCTACACCACGCTGCAAGACCTCACCCTGGCGCCCGGAGAAGCCTGCCTGCAGATTCCCAATGCAATCATCTTTCAGCGGGTGGTGCGGCGATTCAACAGCGTTGCGCCGCCAGCGACCACCCCCCCGGCCAGTGCGTCCGAAGCAGTCTCGGCCTCGCCCGCCGCCGTGGTGCCTGCCCCATCCAGCACGCCCTGACATCGCTGGCTGCGCCCGCAGCCGCGCCACCCCACGCACCGAGCGCCGGTGCATCGCGCAGGCGCGTCAGGGCAGCAGGTCCAGTGCCTGCAGGTACGCAGGCTGGTACATCAGCTCGTCCCACGCGTGGGGCAGCGTTTCAGGCATCAGCGCCAGACGCCGCGCCTCGCTGTCCACACTGGGTTGCCATGCGCCGCGGTCTCGGGCGGCCAGCAGTCCGTCGAGCAGTTCGTCCACGGGCTCGCCCTTGCCCACGCTCTGGTTGCACAGCAGCACCAGGTCACAACCGGCCTTGAGCGCCGCCACGGCGGCATCGGTGTAGCTGACCAGCCGGCCATCCAGGCGGCGCGCGCCCTCCATGCTCAGATCGTCACTGAAGATGGCACCACCAAAGCGCATCTGGCGGCGCAGGATGTCCTGCAGCCAGCGCTTGGAAAAGCCTGCGGGGCGGCTGTCCACCTTGGGGTAGATCACATGCGCTGGCATGACGCTGGTGAGCGTGCTGCTCAGCCACGGGTAAGGGGCCGCATCGTCGGCCAAAATGGCCTTGAGGCTGCGCTTGTCCACCGGCACCTCGGTGTGCGAATCGGCCTTGACGAAGCCATGCCCCGGAAAATGCTTGCCGCAGTTGGCCATGCCCGCCTGCAACAGGCCGTGCATCAGGCTCTTGGCCAGCATCGCCACCACACGCGCATCGCGGTGAAAGGCGCGGTCGCCAATCACGCCGCTTTCGCCCCAATCCAGGTCCAGCACGGGCGTGAAGCTGAAGTCCACACCACAGGCCCGCAGCTCCGCGCCCAGCACATAGCCCGCGGCCGTGGCGGCATTGGTGGCGCGCATCGCGCCGCTGCCGGGCAGGGCCCCTGCGCCCTTGCCGTCGTCCATCCACAGCTCGCCCAAGACGCGCATGGGCGGCAAGTGGGTGAAGCCGTCGGTGCGAAAGCGCTGCACGCGGCCGCCTTCATGGTCCACGCAGATGAGCAGATCGTCGCGCACGGCCTTGATGGTGCTCGTGAGCTCCAGCAGTTGCGCGCGGTGTTCCCAATTGCGGCCAAACAGGATCACGCCGCCGGTGAGGGGATGCGCCAGGCGGCGGCGGTCATCGGCGGTCAGTGCGGTGCCTGCCACGTCGAGGATGATGGGTGCGTGTTCGGTCATGGCAATACAGTAAAAATGCTATTTAAATGATAGCTGTCAGCGCATACAGGTCGTGCGCGATAGGGTATTTTTATTCAAATTTTCTCGACCACGCAGAAGCTGGCGGCGTAGTCGGTCTCGTCGGTGACGCTCAGATGGGCTTTCAGGCCCCTGGCGTCAAACCAGTCCTTGAGCGCGCCATGCAACACGACCTGCGGCTGCCCCGATGGCAGCTTGGCGATCTCGCAGTGGCGCCATGTCATGGGCATGCGCATACCCAGGCCAATGGCCTTGCTGAACGCTTCCTTGGCAGAAAAGCGTGTGGCCAGGTAGCGCAGGCCGCGTTCGGGCCAGCGGGCGCTGCGCTCACGCCAGGTTTTGAGTTCGCCCTCGGCCAGCACCTTGGCCGCAAAGCGCTCGCCGTGGCGGTCCAGGCTGGCCTGGATGCGACGGACATCGCAGATGTCCGTTCCGATGCCGTAGATCATGGTCTGAGACTCCAATGGGGCGGTTACGCTCGACGGGTATGCCTTAGAAGCTATCAAATCAGGAGCATTCACTACCCAAGCCAGCGCGGCTGCCCGCAGCGATGCAAGACAGGTAGGCCTGCACCGTGGCGGCGTATCCCATCTCCAGCGCATCGGCGATGAGCGCATGGCCGATCGACACCTCATGCAGCCCGGGCACATCCCGCACAAACGCGGTCAGGTTGTCGCGGTTGAGATCGTGGCCCGCGTTGACCAGCAGCCCCGCATCCAGCGCCGCCTGCGCTGCCGCCCGGTAGCGGGCCAACTCGGTGGCTTGTTGCGGGGTTCCCCAGGCCGCGGCGTACGGCTCGGTGTAGAGCTCCACGCGGTCGGCACCCACGGCACGGGCTGCGGCCATCTGCGCGGGCACGGGGTCCATGAACAGGCTGACACGCACGCCCAGGGCCTGGCACTCGGCAATCAACGGACGAAGGCGCTGCGAGTCTTGCGGAAAACTCCAGCCGTGGTCACTGGTGAACTGGTCTTCGCTGTCGGGCACGAACGTGGCCTGGTGCGGACGGACTGCGCGCACGAACTCCATGAGGTTCTGGGAGGGATTGCCCTCGATGTTGTACTCACGCCCCGGCCAGGCTGTCATCAATGCGGCCAGCTCGAACACATCCTGCCGCCGAATATGGCGCTCGTCCGGTCGTGGATGCACGGTGATGCCCTGCGCACCGGCCTGCAGGCACAGCTCGGCCGCGCGGGTGACGCTGGGAATGCCCAGATGGCGGGTGTTGCGCACCAGGGCCACCTTGTTGACGTTGACCGACAGGGCTGTGACGGGAGCGACTGCTGGCGGCGCAAGCGCACTGGATGAGCGGGTGGGCTGGTTCATAGGGCCTGAAGATCCATCATGAGCTGGCGTGTGCGCAGCGTGGGGCTGCCGCAATGGTA
>JBKCTS010000461.1:0-2599 GCA_046318695.1 Acidovorax sp. | reverse complement strand
CGTCATAGCCTGCCGCCTCGCAGACCAGCATGGCCTCGCGCGTCTTCTCGGCCACACCGCCCAGCGTGCCGCTCGATGGGCTGGGGCGGATGTAGGCCCTCTCGTGCACCGACAGGTGTTCCATGCGCGTCTTGTCGCCCAGGATGGAGCCGCCCGAGACGGTGCTGGACGGATCGATGGTGAGCACGGCCACGCGGTGGCCCTGGGCGATGAGGTACAGGCCAAGCGCTTCGATGAAGGTGGACTTGCCCACGCCGGGCACGCCGCTGATGCCCAGGCGAAAGGCCTTGCCGGTGTGGGGGAGCAGTGCCGTGAGCAGTGCGTCGGCCTGCACGCGGTGGTCTGCGCGGGTGGATTCGAGCAGGGTGATGGCTTTGGACAGGGCGCGGCGCTGGACAGGGCCGGGCGGGCCTGTGATGCCTTCGAGCAAAGCTTGTGCAGCTTGTGCTGGGCCTTCGACAGGCTCAGGCTGAACGGGTGAGGGTGTGCGCGCCTCGTGGTTCGGCGGCAGGCCCGTTGCATGACGCGCCTGCGCGTCGTTTCCCCCTACCCGTGCGGGCTGGGCCTGTCGTGGCCGGGGCGTGTTCACAACTGTGCCCTGCGACTGCGCCAGATCCTGAACCCGTTGCCAGTCACCCGCCATCAACGCTTCCTTCTTGGCCCGCGACCAGCCCTTGATCTGCAGCTCGAACGCCAGCGCGCCTTCGCGGGTCTCAAACTCACCCTGCCAAAGAAGCTCAACCGGCTTGCGCAGCGAGGTGTAGCCGATCGCACCGTTTTCATGCTGCTGCATGCGCAGCTCCATGTCATCGGTGTGGCCGGTGTAGTAAGAGCCGTCGGCGCAGCGCAGGATGTAGACGTAGAAGGGGCGCATGCTTCAGCCGTTGATGTCTGCAGATGCCAATGGCAGCCCTGACGGTTCGGTTTGGGCTTGTCGAAGGCTTTCACCGGTAAGAGCCCAGGCTTTACCAAGCCCAGCCCGGGCCCAGGCTTCGACGAGCTCAGCCCGAACGGGTGGGGTGAAGGCTGACGCGCACTTTTTCGGCTCTTGGGCCTGAACCACCCCCAACCGTTCAGCCTGAGCCTGTCGAAGGCCATCCCCAGCCCGGGCCCCGGCTTTACCAAGCCCAGCCCGGGCCCAGGCTTCGACAAGCTCAGCCCGAACGGTGGAGGTGAATGAAGAGGGTTTCACGCCACCGCCTTGCGAATCTGCTCCAGCACATCCTTGGCGCTGGCCGGGATCGGTGTGCCCGGGCCGTAGATGCCCTTGACGCCCGCCTCGTACAAAAATTCATAGTCCTGCGCCGGAATCACCCCGCCCACAAACACGATGATGTCGTCGGCTCCCTGGTCCTTGAGCGACTGGATGATGGCGGGCACCAGTGTCTTGTGGCCTGCCGCCAGCGTGCTCACGCCCACGGCGTGCACGTCGTTTTCGATGGCCTGGCGGGCGCATTCCTCGGGGGTTTGGAACAGCGGGCCCATGTCCACGTCAAAGCCCAAGTCGGCAAACGCCGTGGCCACCACCTTGGCGCCTCGGTCATGGCCGTCCTGGCCCAGCTTGGCGATCATCACGCGCGGGCGGCGGCCTTGCTCTTCGGCGAAGGCGTTGATTTCGGTCTTGAGTTTGTCCCAGCCTTCGGCCGAGTCATAAGCTGCTGCGTACACACCGGTCACCTTTTGTGTATCGGCGCGGTGGCGCCCGTAAACCTTTTCCAATGCATCGGAGACTTCGCCCACCGTGGCGCGCAGACGCACGGCCTTGATCGACAGGTCCAGCAGATTGCCCTCGCCGCTTTCTGCTGCAAAAGTGAGAGCATCCAGTGCTTGCTGGACAAGCGTGGCGTCGCGTTTTGCCTTGATCCTGGCAAGGCGTTCGATCTGGCCTTCGCGCACCTTCATGTTGTCGATTTGCAGGATATCGACCGGGTCTTCCTTGGCCAGGCGGTATTTGTTCACGCCCACGATCACATCTTTGCCACTGTCGATGCGCGCCTGTTTTTCGGCCGCGGCGGCTTCGATTTTGAGCTTGGCCCAGCCGCTGTCCACGGCAGCCGTCATGCCGCCCATGGCTTCGACTTCTTCGATGATCTTCCAGGCGGCATCCATCATGTCCTGGGTGAGCTTTTCCATCATGTAGCTGCCCGCCCAGGGGTCGATCACGTTGGTGATGTGGGTTTCTTCCTGGATGATGAGTTGCGTGTTGCGCGCAATGCGGGCGCTGAACTCGGTGGGCAGGGCAATGGCTTCGTCAAAGCTGTTGGTATGCAGGCTTTGCGTGCCGCCAAACACGGCCGCCATGGCCTCGATGGTGGTGCGCACCACGTTGTTGTAAGGGTCCTGCTCGGTGAGTGACCAGCCGCTGGTCTGGCAGTGGGTGCGCAGCATCAGGCTCTTGGGGTTCTTGGCGCCCGTGGCTTTCATGATGCGGCACCACAGCAAGCGCGCGGCGCGCATCTTGGCGACTTCGAGGTAGAAGTTCATGCCAATGGCCCAGAAGAACGACAGGCGCCCGGCGAACTCGTCCACGTCCATGCCCTTGGCCATGGCGGTTTTCACATATTCCTTGCCGTCGGCCCGGGTGAAGGCCAGCTCCAGC
>JBKCTS010000460.1:0-5006 GCA_046318695.1 Acidovorax sp. | reverse complement strand
GATCAAGGGCGAGCCCGGCACCGGCAAGACCATCCTGGCGCATGAGGTGGCCAAGGCCATCAACGCGCCGATCATCGAGTGGCACATCAAGTCCACCACCATGGCGCAGCAGGGCCTGTACGAATACGACGCCGTGAGCCGCCTGCGAGACAGCCAGCTCCAGGACGCCGACAGCGCCCAGCGCGTCAAGAACATCCGCAACTACATCGTCCAGGGCGTGCTGTGGCAGGCCTTCACGGCCGACGAGCCCGTGGCGCTGCTGATCGACGAGATCGACAAGGCCGACATCGAATTCCCGAACGACCTGCTGCGTGAAATCGACCGCATGGAGTTCTACTGCTACGAAACGCGCGAGCTCATCCGCGCCAAGCACCGGCCGCTGGTGTTCATCTCGTCCAACTAAGAGAAGGAGCTGCCCGTCGCCTTTCTGCGCCGCTGCTTCTTCCACTTCATCAAGTTCCCCGAAGCCGACACGATGCGCCAGATCGTCAACGTGCACTTCCCCACGCTCAAGAGCGAGTTGCTCACCGTGGCGATGAAGACGTTCTACGACGTGCGCAACCTGCCAGGCCTGAAGAAAAAGCCCTCCACCAGCGAACTGATCGACTGGCTCAAGCTGCTGGTGGCCGGAGACATCCCGCTGTCGGCCCTGCAAAGCGCCGACAACAAGGTGTCGGTGCCGCCGCTGGTGGGTGCGCTGCTCAAGAACGAACAGGACGTGAGCCTGTTTGAAAAGCTGGTCTTCATGAACCAGAGGAACCGCTGAGTGAACCCCGAGAACAACGACCCCGCCAAGCTGCTGGCCCGCGGTATTGCCGACGCCGTCGGGTTTGTGGGCGGGGCGCTGCTGGGCTACTGGATCGGGCAGATTCTGGGGCTGGATGTCTTTGCCGAGGGCTATGGGGCCGGCAGCCTGATCGCCATTGCCATGGTGGGTCTGGGCGGCGGGCTGGGCCTGCACCTGTCCAAGCGGTGGCAGAACGCGCGCAAGGAGTGACCGGGATGGCCTTCGTGGAACCCGTGACCCTGTGCGAGCGCGGCGTGCGGCTGGAGCCGCTGGCGCTCTCGCATGAGGACGGCCTGCGCGCTGCCGCAGCCGATGGTCAGCTATGGCGGCTGCGCGTGACCTCGGTTCCCGAACCCCAGGACACGCGCAAGTACATCGAGGACGCGCTGCGCATGCGCGACGACGGCAACCGCCTTGCCTTTGCCGTGGTGGATGACGCCAGCGGCAGCGTGCTGGGCACGACCAGTTACCACGACATCCTGCCCGCCGTGAAGCGGGTGGAAATTGGCTATACCTGGTACCGCCAGAGCGTGCAGCGCACGCACGTCAACACCACCGCCAAGCTGCTCATGATGGGCCATGCCTTCGACACCCTGGGCTGCCATGTGGTGGGCTGGCGCACCGACAACTTCAACTTTGCATCGCAGCGCGCCATCGAGCGCCTGGGCGCAAAGAAAGACGGCGTCATCCGAGGCCATGCGCTGCGCCGCGACGGCACCATCCGCGACACGGTGATGTACAGCATGCGCGCGGGCGAGTGGCCCGAGGCCAAAGCGCAGTTGCTATATCTTTTAGAGCGCCGTACCCAATAAAGGCGTGCGCGGAAGGCCTAAAAGGATGCTGACCGACTTCTTCTACACCCTGCGCGCGGCCAATCTGCCCGTGTCCGTGAAGGAATACCTCACCCTACTGGAGGCCCTGCGGGCAGGCGTGGTGGGACCGAAGTCGGACGACGCATGGAGCCTGGACGATTTCTACAACCTCTCTCGCCTGACGCTGGTCAAGGACGAGAAGCACTACGACAGGTTCGACCGGGCCTTTGGCGCTTACTTCAAGGGCGTGGAGATGGTGGCCGACTTCACCAAGGAAATCCCGGCCGCCTGGCTGCGCAAGATCCTGGAGAACGAGCTCACGCCCGAGCAAAAGGCCGCCATCGAAAAGATGGGCTGGGACGAGCTGATGGAGACGCTGAAAAAGCGCCTCGAAGAGCAAAAAGAGCGCCACGAGGGCGGCAGCAAGTGGATCGGCACCGGCGGCACCAGCCCATTTGGCCACGGCGGCTACAACCCGCAGGGCGTGCGCATCGGCGGCGCGGGCAAGAACAAAAGCGCCGTCAAGGTGTGGGAACAACGCGCCTACCGGGACTACGACGACCAGCAGGAACTGGGCACGCGCAACATCAAGGTGGCGCTGCGCCGCCTGCGAAAGTTCGCGCGCGAGGGGCATGAGCTCGAACTGGACCTGCCCGACACCATCCGCAGCACGGCGGCCAACGCGGGCTACCTCGATATCAAGATGGTGCCCGAGCTGCACAACAACGTGAAGGTGCTGCTGCTCATGGACGTGGGCGGCACGATGGACGAGCACATCCAGCGCGTCGAAGAACTGTTCAGCGCCGTCAAGACGGAGTTCAAGCACCTGGAGTTCTACTACTTCCACAACTGCGTGTACGACTTCATGTGGAAAAACAACCGCCGCCGCTTTGCCGAAAAATTCCCGACCTGGGACATCATCCGCAAGTACAACAAAGACTACAAACTGATCTTCGTGGGCGACGCGACCATGAGCCCCTACGAGATCCTGCAGCCCGGCGGCAGCGTGGAATACAACAACGAGGAGCCGGGGGCCGAGTGGATCCAGCGCCTCACGCACGCCTTCCCCAAGTTTGCGTGGATCAACCCCGAGCCGCAGGGCGTCTGGCAGTATCGCCAGAGCATCAGCATCATCCAGCAGTTGGTGGGCAACCGCATGTACCCGCTGTCGCTCAAGGGGCTGGAAGAAACGATGCGGCTGCTGTCAAAGTAAGCTTCAGGGGTCGGCTGCGAGCTGACGTGCCACCCCGCAGCGGGCGAAGCCGTCCGACCAGCACCGCGCTGATGTGGCTGCGTCGTGGTTCAGCGCCGCTGTCAACAGGCCCCAGCCCACCGACCCGACTTTTCTTTGCCTGTGGACTCTCGCACCCCTTGCCGATCTGCCTTGCTGCCAGCGCCGCCCCCCGGACCGGCCTTGCTGCTCGCTGCCGCACTGCTGCTGCAGGGCTGCAGCCTGTTGCCCCCAGGACGCGACCGCCTCGAGACCGATGCCGACACCGAGCCCGCCATCGTCCAACCCGGCTCGCCAGCATTTGCGGTCGAGGTGCGGGCCCCCCATGCCGTGCGCGAAACACTGGTCCGCCATTTGGATCTGCAACGCTTTCGCGGCCTGCCTGACCTGCAGGCCAACGAGCTGCAACGCCTGCTGGGAGCGGCTGACGCCAACACGCGCGAGCTGCTGGGCACCCTGGGCTACTTTGCGCCCACCATCACGGTCGAGCTCACAGACACGCCCGGCAGCCGCGCAGCCCCACGGACGGTGATCGTCACCGTAGAGCCCGGGCCGCAGGCACGCATTGTCAGCGCCGACATCCAGTTCACCGACACGCCCACCCAAGACGCACGGGGCACGCTGCGCCAACAGCAACGCGTGCAGCGCGACTGGTCGTTACCACCGGGCCAGCCCTTCACACAGTCAGCCTGGGACGCGGCCAAAACCGGCGGACTGCGGCGGCTGCAGGCGTACCGCCACCCGGCGGCCCGGATTGCCAACAGCCGGGCAGAGGTCGACACCGACACCCATGAGGCCAAGCTGGATGTGACATACGACACCGGCCCGGCCTACCGGTTTGGCCCGCTGCGCGTGGAGGGCAGCCAGCGCTATGACCCGGACGGCGCACGACGCCTGGCGCGGCTTCCCACGGGCGCCATCTATGACGAGACCGAGCTGCTGGACGCCCAACTGCGCCTGGCCAGCAGCGGCTACTACGACGCGGTATTCCTATCCCTGGACACCGAGGCCGCCGACCCCGCCGCAGCGCCCGTGGTGGCCCAGGTGCGCGAGGCGCCACTGCAAAACCTGGTGTTCGGTCTGGGCTTTTCCACCGACAGCGGCCCGCGCCTGACGCTGGAGCACATCCACAACAAGCTGCCCGGCATCGGCTGGCGCGCCACGAGCAAGCTGGCGCTCGACCAGGACACCCAACGCATCGAAACCGAAGCCACCGCCCTGCCCGACGACAACGGCTGGCGCTGGTTTTCCGGCGCACAGCTGCAGCGCGAGCACACCGGCGACTATGACGTCAACAGCGGCCGCTTACGCTCGGGCCGCAGCAAAAGCACGCGCAACATCGACCGCAACTACTTCGTGCAATACGACTACGCACTCAGCCAGGGGGTGAACGCGCCACCATCGGGCAGCGCCATCAGCATCAACTACGGCTGGACCGGCCGCTACTTCAACAACCCCATCGCGCCTACCAAGGGCCACGGCCTGGCCGCTGAGCTGGGCGTGGGCACCACACTGCAGCCCGACCGATCACCCTTCGCGCGTGCCTTGCTGCGCTGGCAGACCTTCATTGCACTCGGGCGCATCCAGGACGACGCAGGCATAGGCCGCAACGCCCGCATATCGCTGCGGGCCGAAGGCGGCGCCGTGCTGGCACGCGAAACGGCCGAGATACCGGTCACGCAGCTTTTTCTGACCGGCGGCGACACCACTGTGCGCGGCTACGGTTACCGCAGCATTGGCGCGCGCACCCACAACGGCCAGCTCTATGGGGGCCGCTATCTGGCCGTGGCCAGCGCCGAATGGCAGCGCCCCATCGTGTACCAGGGCGCCATGACCGACTGGGAGAGCACGGTGTTCATCGACGCCGGCGCCGTGGCCGACCGCGTGGGCGACCTTGCACCGCGTGTGGGCGTAGGTGCCGGCGTGCGCTGGCGCAGCCCGGTGGGGCCGCTGCAGGCCGACATGGCGTATGGCGTCAAAAACAAGGACGTGCGGCTGCACCTGCGGCTGGGGTTCAGCTTCTGACCATTGCCACCGTGCGCCCTGACGCTTGAACTGATCCGAGGATGCCGCCCAGCCCCCCACCCACACCCCACCCCGCCGTGCCACGCCGCAGGCGGCCTCTGCGCGCGCTGGGCTGGCTGCTGGCTGCCGTGGCGGCCCTGCTGCTGACGCT
>JBKCTS010000459.1:0-11417 GCA_046318695.1 Acidovorax sp. | reverse complement strand
CATCGAGACGAGGGGCATGGTCGTAAGGTCCGGTGGAAGTGTTAAGAGATAGAGCAGCCAGGGCGTCAGCGGGAATGCCGGAGCGAACTCCCGAGGCCGTAACCACGCTGTAACCAGTGATTTTAACCGGCGGCCCGCGAGGGCGACGGGGGCAAATCCAGCCGGAAGCAAGTCGTGAACGTCGGACCGGGCACAGACGGGGCAAACCTGCCTCCGTGTACCTCGGCCACGCGGCGCAGGATTTCATGGCCCAGGTGCAGGCTGTCCACCGGGCGGGGCGCCGGGGCAGTCGCTGCGTCTGCCGGCATGCGCCGCCCGTCGTCGCAGACCTGGACCCATACGGCTGTGGGCGCCCCCCGACTTCCACGGCAATGCGGGTGCCGTCGGGTGAGTGCTTGAGCGCGTTGTCCAACAGGTTGCGCACCGCGATGTCCAGCAGCACAGCATGGCCCTGCACCACGATACCGGGCGGGGCCACCAGGGCCAGGTCGTCACCGCGCTGCCAGGCGGCCTGCGCGTAATCCGCGCAGACATGGCGCACCAGCGCCGACAGATCCACCGGCGCCTTGGCCTCATGCAGCTCGGCGCGGCTGGCACGGGCCAGCGCCAGCAGCTGGTTGAGCACATGGCCCGCGCGCAGGGCATCCTGGCGGATGCGGGCGACGGCCTGCGCATGTGCCGCAGCGTCCAGCCCGCCCCCGAGGGCACTGGCCTGCAAGGCGATGGACGAAAGCGGGGTGCGCAGTTCGTGCGCCACCTCGCTGGCCAAGCGCCGCTCGCGCACCATGGCATCGCGCTGGCGGTCCAGCAGCGTATTGATGGACACCACCACCGAGGCGAATTCGCTCCAGGCGTGCCCCACCGCAAGGCGCTGCGCGCTGGTGGGATCGAGCGCCGCAACATCGGCCGACAACGCATACAAGGGGCGCAGGCCGCGCCACAAGGCCAGGCCCAGAACCAGCGAGACCACCGGTAAAAGCCACAGACCCGGCTCGATCATCTGCTGGGCAATGTCCTTGGCCAAAGCATCCCGCTCGTTGAGCTCCACCAGCACCATGATCTTGCGGGTGTGGCTGGCGTCCCACTGCGAAAACGTTCTCCATACCGTGGCGGGTGCGCCCAGCGCGATATTGGCAAAGCCTTGCGCATTGGGAAATGGCGGCAGCGGCGCCCTGCCGCGCCGGGCCAGCAGCATCCCCTGGGCATTCCATTGCACCACGCTGAGCGACTGCTGGTAGTCATGTGCCTTAAGCCAGGGCGTGGCCGCGCGCTCGGTCAAATCGGCCTCGGGGCCCGCATTGGTCACATGCAGGTTCAGCAGCAACGCCGCCACGCTGGCAAGATGCCCGTCCGTCAGCTCGTCGGCCTCGTGAACGCCCGTCCGATAGCCCACCCAAACGAAACTCGCCCAGACTACGGCCAGCGAGCCCAGCGACCAAAGCATGAGTTGATGGGTGAGCGACGGCCGACGGCCTTGCGCGGGCAGGAAAGGTGCTGTGCCACTCATAACTGCCGCTCTTGCTGGGGTATGAAATAGCCCACGCCGCGCATGGTGTGGATCAAAGCGCTGCCCAGTTTGCGGCGCATGTGGTGGATGTGCACCTCCACCGCGTTGCTTTCAATGGCTGCATCCCAGCTGTACAGACACTCCTCAATCTGCTGGCGCGACATCACGCGCCCACGCGCCTCCAGTAGCACCAGGAGCACCGAAAACTCGCGGGGCGACAGCGCCACAGGCTGCCCGGCTTGCCGCACTGCGCGCACGGCCGGGTCCAGCTCAATGTCGCCATAGCGGATCACCGGCGACGAGCGCCCGGCAGCGCGGCGCAACAGGGCGCGCAATCGGGCATCGAGCTCGTTCATATCGAAGGGCTTGCTCAGGTAATCATCTGCGCCTTCATCAAGACCGGCAATCCGCTCATGGACCTGGTCACGCGCGGTGACGATCAGCACGGGGGTGGCGGGGTCGGGCAAGGCTGCAGTCGGGCCGCTTTGCACAGGACTCAGGCGCAGACGCCGCACAAGCTCGGTGCCGTCGCCGTCGGCCAGACCGAGATCGAGGAGCACAGCATCAAACCGCTCGGCGCGCAGTGCGCTCCAGGCACGGGCCACCCCGTCGCTGACGTCCACCGCGTAGCCGCGCTGCTGCAGGTTGGCACGCAAGCCGCTGGCAATGCCCGGGTCGTCTTCCACCACGAGGATTCGCATGGCCCCATTGTCGCAGCGATGCGCCAGCCAAACCGGTCCGTAAACGCAGCCCCGCTCTCGACGCTGGCCGTGGCGTGCGCCGCCGCCGCCGTCGCTGCAAAGGTGCATCCGAGCATCGCCGTTAAGACGCTGTTAAGAGCGTGACCGCACAGTTCCGCCGATGTCTCGACCTCCTGATTTCGTTTCGGGTTCGGCTCACGCACGACCTAGCGCGATCTGGGGCACCCTGGCAGCGCTGGCCTGCGTGGTGGCCTGGGATGCCTCTGGGGGCGATTTAGCCCTGGCGCAGCCGTTTGGCTCGGCCACAGGCTTTCCGTGGCGGGAACAGTGGTTCCTGGTGCAGGTGTTGCATGAGAGCGCGCGCCGCGTAGGATGGCTGCTGATGCTGCTGCTGACGCTGGCTGTCTGGTGGCCCGTCGGCGTGCTGCGGCGGCTTGACACGGCCGAGCGATTTCAAATGGCGGCCAGCGCGTTGCTGGCCCTGGGGGTCGTCAGCATTGCCAAGAGCCTCAGCAACACCAGCTGCCCCTGGGATTTGGCGCAATTTGGCGGGGTGGCGCGGCATGTTTCACACTGGGCACTGAGTTTGCACGACGGCGGTGGCGGGCGGTGCTTTCCTGCCGGGCATGCATCGGCGGGCTTTGCTTTCCTGGGGGGCTACTTCGCCCTGCGCCGCAAGGCGCCCATCGCCGCTCGCTGGTGGCTGGCAGGATCTTTGCTGGCAGGCTTTGTGCTGGGCGGAGCGCAGCAGGTGCGAGGCGCCCACTTCATGAGCCACACGCTCTGGACGGCGTGGTTATGCTGGACAACGGGCTGGCTGTGCCACCTTGTCGCCGAAGCCGTTCGTGCACGGTTCCCGGCCTTTGCCGCCACAACCCGGCCCTCATAGACATCCGGCACCTCAGACTGACGCAGCGGCTTGAGGTGCGCGGCCGGGCCAGCCTCAGCTGGCCACGCAGATCTTGAGCATGTTGGTGCCGCCAGGGGCACCCATGGGTTCGCCACAAGTGATGGCATAGACATCGCCCTTTTGCACGATGTTGCGGCTCTTGAGGTGGCGTTCGGCCTGATCCAGGGCCGTGTCGCGGTCCGCGCTGGTGTCCATCAGCAAGGGACGCACATTGCGGTACATCGCCATCTTGCGTTGCGTGGCCACCTTGGGCGTGAGGGCGTAGATCGGAATGTCGATGCTGTGGCGGCTCATCCACAACGCCGTGGCTCCGCTGTCGGTCATGGCCACGATGGCCTTGGCGCCCAGGTGGTGCGCGGTAAAAAGCGCGCCGATGGCGATGGACTGGTCGATGCGGCCGAACGTCTGCCCGGTGAAGTCGGCATCGAGGTGGTGGTCTTCGGCAGCCTCGGCAGCCGCGCAGATGATCGTCATTTCCTCCACCGTTTCCAGGGGGTAGCGCCCGGCAGCCGTCTCGGCGCTGAGCATCACTGCATCGGTGCCGTCCAGCACGGCGTTGGCCACGTCACTGACCTCGGCGCGGGTGGGCACCGGGTTGGTGATCATGCTTTCCATCATCTGCGTGGCGGTGATCACAACCTTGTCGAGCTGGCGCGCCATGCGGATCATTTTTTTCTGCAGCGCAGGCACGGCCGCGTTACCCACCTCCACCGCCAGATCGCCGCGCGCGACCATGATGCCGTCGCTCACCCGCAGGATGGATTCCAGATGCGGGATGGCCTCGGCACGCTCGATCTTGGCAATCAGGCCGGGCTTGTGGCGGTACTCGGCGGCGGCCACATTGCACAGCTGGCGCGCCATTTCCATGTCGGTCGCATTCTTGGGAAAGCTCACCGCCACGTAGTCGGCCTGGAAGCTCATGGCCGTACGGATGTCTTCCATGTCCTTGGCCGTCAGCGCCGGGGCGGTCAGCCCCCCGCCCTTCTTGTTGATGCCCTTGTTGTTGGAGAGCTCACCACCGATCTTCACGGTGGTGTGCACTTCCTCGCCCCTCACCGCGTCCACCGTCAGAACGATGAGACCGTCGTTGAGGAGCAGCACATCACCGGCCTTCACGTCGCGTGGCAGCTCCTTGTAGTCCAGGCCCACGCCGTCGATGTCGCCCAACTCGGTGCGCGATGCGTCGAGCACGAACTTGGCACCCGACTCAAGCTGTACCTTGCCTTCGGCAAACTTGCCCACGCGAATCTTGGGGCCCTGCAGGTCGGCCATGATGGCCACCTCACGCCCAGCACGCTGGGCAGCGGCGCGCACGGTGGCCGCGCGGTCGATATGGTCCTGGGCCTTGCCGTGGCTGAAGTTCAGCCGCACCACATTCACCCCGGCGCGGATCATGGCTTCGAGCAGGGCGATGTCGCTGGAGGCGGGCCCGAGGGTGGCAACGATCTTGGTGGCGCGGCGTGCTGGCATGGCTTGGCTCTTTCAGTGGGGATGTAATCGAGTTTCCAATTCTCACACGATCCGGTTACAAGCCCGTTACCACAAAGCCCCTGCCGCTTGAACAGCCTCGCGAGGTGCCTGCGCCCTGCTCTCAAAGCCAGGGGATCGACACAGCGTGGGCCAGCACATGGGCCGTGATGGCGGCCTCTAGACCGCGACGTGCAAACAGCCATCCGGCCAGCAGGCCTAAAGCGGTGTGGCCCACCAGAACGAAAGCGACGACCGGCAACGTCAACTCGCCAGCCATGGCCTGCGCCGCGGGCAGGTGCCCGACCGCAAAAATCACCGCACTCGCTCCGACGGCCAGCATCACCGGCAGCGTACGCGGCACACCTGTGCCGCGCTGCACCACACGCCAAGCCAGCCACAGCAGCAGGGTCATCAGGCCCCAGCGTACGAACAGTTCCTCGGTGATTCCTCCGTACAGAAGCTTGACCAGCACGGCACCGGCATCGCTGGCTGCATTCGCGCCCCGAAGTGCCTCAGGAACCAGCTTGGAGAGCATCAGCATCCAGGCGGCACCCGCCGCCCCGCCCCACAGCCCCGCAAGCAGCCAACGCCGGGCAGGGCCGGGCGGGCGCTCGCCCGCCAGCAGGGCAGACAGCACGGGTGCCGCCAGGCCCACCCGGGGACCCAGCGCAACCCCCACCGCCACGGCCAACGCCAGCATCACGGCTGTCTGCAAGCCGCTGAGCAGCAGCACCACCCACAGCGGCACCGGCAGCAGCGCCTGACTGGCGGCCAGCGGTGGTAGCAGCGACCACACGACCGCCACCACGCCTGGCATGCCCAGCAGCCACAAGGCCAGGCCCAGGCGCCAGCGCCCGGGCTGTCGCAGGGCTGCCGAGTCAGGCGATTTGTGGGAGAGTTCCGCGCCGGTGACGGGCGCGCCCGTGTCAGGCCGGGGCTGCATGCCGCTGCCCCGCCGTCATGCGCGCATCAGCGCTTCGATTTCGTCGGCCTTGACCGGCACGCCGCGCGTGATGAGCTCGCAGCCTGACTCGGTGACGATGGCATCGTCTTCAATACGGATGCCGATGTTGTGGAACTGCTCGGGCACCCCTGGCGCGGGGCGCACGTACAGGCCCGGTTCGATGGTGAGCACCATGCCGGACCGCAGCACGCGGCTGGGGCGGTCGGTGATGGTCTCGCCCGAGAGCTGATCCTTGCGCTCGCTGGTCTGACCCACTTCGCCGGGCTCCACGTAGCTGCCGCAGTCGTGCACGTCCATGCCCAACCAGTGGCCCGTGCGGTGCATGTAGAACTGAAAGTACGCCCGCTGCTCGATCACGTCCTGCACGGTACCGACCGTGTTGCGGTCGAGCAGGCCCAAATCAAGCATGCCCTGCGCCAGCACGGCCACGGTGGCGTCGTGCGGGTCGACAAAGCGCGATCCGGGCCGGGTCGCAGCCACAGCGGCGTCCTGGCTGGCCAGCACGAGGTCGTACAGCGCGCGCTGCGGGCCGGTGAAGCGGCCATTGGCCGGGAAAGTGCGGGTGATGTCGCTGGCGTAGCCGTCAAGCTCGCAACCCGCGTCGATCAGCACCAGCTCTCCATCACGCACCGGCGCTGCGTCGGCCCGGTAGTGCAGCACACAGGCGTTGGCGCCTGCCGCCACGATGGAGCCATAGGCCGGGTACTGCGATCCGGCCTCACGAAAGGCGTGCAGCAGCTCGGCATCCAGATGGTATTCGCGCACTTCCTGGCCAGCGCGCAGCATGCGGGCAGAGCGCTGCATGGCGCGGATGTGTGCCTGCGCGCTGATCTGGCTGGCGCGCCGCATGATGTCTTGCTCGTGCGCGTCTTTGAACAAACGCATCTCATCGAGCAGCAGGCATGCGTCGCTTTGCTCGGGCGGACACAGTGCGCCATAGCGCACGCGGGCCCGCACCGCAAGAAGCCAACCCTCCACGCGCGCGGCCAGACCGGAGTGCGTGGCAAACGGGAACCAGACCCGGCTGCGGTTTTCGAGCAGGCGCGGCATCCTGGCGTCGATCTCTTGCGCCGCATAGGAGGCGCTCACCCCCAGCACATCCAGCGCCGCGGCCGGGCCCACCCGGTAGCCGTCCCATATCTCGCGCTCCAGATCCTTGGGCTGGCAAAACAGGGTGCTCTGCCCCTCGGCCGTCAGCACCAGGCACGCGCCGGGTTCGGTGAATCCGGTCAGGTAGTAAAAGTAACTGTCATGCCGGAACAGAAAGTCGCTGTCACGGTTGCGCTGGCGCTCGACCGCGGTTGGAATGATGGCGATGCCGCCAGCGCCCAGTTGGGCGGCCAGGCGGGCGCGGCGCTGCGCGTAGAGGGATTGCGAGGACGTTGAGCTCATTCGATATTCTCATCCCAATTCGATGGCCGCAAGCGGGGCGGTGGCATCCGCCACCCTGGCAACTCCCAAAAACCCACGCTCACAATAATTTGTTGACAAACGTATTCCAACGAATACAATTGTGTTCGCCGCATCACTGATTGCACCATGACTGCCACGCCCACCACGATGGAACCCCTCTCCGCCCGCATACCGAGCGACCTCTACCTCTGGCTGGCGCAGCTGCAAGTGGAAGGCGCCACCACCAACAGCGACAAGCTCCGCGTGCTGCTGGGCCAGCTCAAGCGCCACCACGATGGCGCGCTGGACTATGTAGCCGCACATGCATGGGCGCGGGACATCATGGCACGGCTTCGCGATTCGCTGGTCCGACTCGAGGGTCAGACAGGCAGACATTCCGACGTGCTCAATGCCCTGCTGGAGCATGTCACGACCTGTCTGGCGATCATCGTGAGCAACGCTCCCACCTCCGAGCAAGACGCCGCCAAACTTGAAGACCTGCTGGTACGCCGCGGATTCGCACTAAGTGACATGCTGCTGCGTCAGGTCACCACGCACCAAGCCAGCGCCTACGATCCAGCCGTCGTACAGCGGCATGCAGCAGCGACACTGCAACTGGCCCACACCCTTCAACCCTCGAAAGGAGCCTGAGATGGCAGATTCCCTCAAGACCCGCGTCGGACGCATCATTACCGGTAGCGTACACGCGCTGGTAGACCACTTGGAAAACCAGGCCCCCGTGGCCGTGATGGAGCAGTCGCTGCGCGAGGCAGATGCCGTCATTGGAGAGGTTCGCCATGAGCTGGGCCTTACCAGCGCCAACCGGCACCTAGCCCAACAGCAACACGCCAATCTCAACGGCCAACACGGCAAGCTCGGGGAGCATGTTGAGCAGGCCCTGGGCGCCGGCCGCGAGGACCTGGCCCGAGCTGCGGTGGCGCGCCAGCTCGACATCGAGGCGCAGATCCCGGTGCTCGAAACCACCCTGGCTGAGTTGGCCAAACAGGAGAACGAGCTCACCGGCTACGTGGCCGCTCTGCTGGCCAAGCAACGCGAGATGACCGAGGCGCTCGAGGCCTATCGCAAAAGCCGCGCAAGTGCCCCACCCTCTGCCGCGCAGTCCGGTGGTGCCAATCCAGCCGAGCGCATGGACGCCGTAGCCGGCGCTTTTGACCGCGTCTACGCCCGCCAGACGGGCTTGTCGGGCACCGACCGCACCAACACGCTGGACCAGGCTGCCAAGCTCAAGGAATTGGACGATCTGGTGCGCGATAACAAGATCGCCGAGCGCATGGCGCAACTCAAGGCCGTCAAGTCGTGAGTATCGGCCTATTCACAGCCCCGGAGACCTGGCCCTTCGGTGTGGCCTTTGCACTCATCGTCGGCATTGCGCTGATCGAAGGACTGGGCATGCTGATCTCGCTGAGCCCCAGCAACTGGATCGACGACCTGCTGCCGGACGTGAATGGAGACAGCGGCCTGGACCGTGTGCTCGGCTGGTTGCACCTGGGCAAGGTGCCGTCGCTGGTTCTGCTGGTGCTGTTTCTTACTGGCTACGCTGTTTTCGGCTACAGCCTGCAGAAGGTCGCGCACGGCCTGCTGGGCTTCTACCTGCCGGTCTGGCTCGCCGGCCTGGCAGCAATTGCGCCTGGCATGGCCACCGTGCGCAGCCTAGGAGCACTGATCGCCCACATCATCCCGCGCGACGAGACGTCGGCCGTGAGTGAGATGTCACTCATTGGCCGCTCGGGCGTGGTCTCGGCCGGCGCTGCGCGCCGGGGCCTGGCTGCCCAGGCCCGTGTGCGCGATATCCACGGCCGCACGCACTACCTCATGGTGGAGCCAGACCTAGACGACGAAGTCTTCGACGAGGGGGCACAGATTCTCATCGTGCGCAAGGTCGGTGCCTTCTTCAGATGCATCGCGAACCCGCATCCCGGACTGATGTAATCCCAAGAAAAGTTAATCCAACAGCAATCAACCGAGGGAGAACCGAGGAATGAACAACCTGATTGAAATGGGCAGCATTGCAGGCATTGCCCTCCTGTCGCTGCTAACCATCGGCATCGTTTTCTCGCGCCTGTACAAGCGCTCCACCAAAGAGACCGCCTTCGTTCGTACCGGCCTGGGCGGGCAGAAAGTCATCATGGACGGCGGCGCGATCCTACTGCCGGTGTTCCATGAGCGCGTGCTCGTGAACATGAACACGTTAAAGCTCGAGGTAGTGCGCCGCGCCAAGGAAAGCCTGATCACCAAGGATCGAATGCGCGTGGACGTGACGGCTGCATTCTTCGTACGCGTCAAGCAGACCGAAGAGGCCGTGAGCATTGCAGCTCAGACGCTGGGGGCGCGCACCATGAGCCCCGAAGAACTTAAGGCGCTGGTGGAAGACAAGTTCGTCGACTCGCTGCGCGCCACCGCGGCTACCATGACCATCCAGGAACTGCAAGACAAGCGCCGCGACTTCGTGCAGGCGGTACAAAACGCAGTCGCCGAGGACCTGGAGAAGAACGGCCTAGAACTTGAATCCGTATCGCTGACCAGCCTGGACCAGACCGAAAAGCAGTTTTTCAACCCCAACAACGCCTTCGACGCCGAAGGTCTAACGCGACTGACTGAGCAGACCGAAGCGCGGCGCAAGCAACGCAACGACGTGGAGCAGGACACCGAGGTGCAGGTACGCACCAAGGACTTGGAAGCAACGCGCCAGAAGCTCACCATCGAGAAGGATCAGGAGTTCGCCTCGCTCTCGCAAAAGCGCGAGATCGAGACCACGCGCGCAGAACAGGCCGCGCTGATCGCTATGCAGCAAGCCGAGCGCAACCGCGAGGCCGAGGCCGCCAAGATCGAGGCCGAGCGACAGGTGAGCCAAAAACGCATCGAGGCCGAGCGCGAGATCAAGGCTGCCGAGATCGAGAAAAACCTGGTGATCCAAACGCGCGAAATCGAACTGGAGCGCCACACGGAGACCAAGCGCGCCGAGCAGCGCAAGCAGGTGGAGATCGCGCGGCAGGACACACAAATTGCGATTGCCACCAAATCCCGCGAGCAGTCGGACGCCGATGCCGCTGCCAACCTGGCCCGCGCCGAGGCTGTGAAGGCCGAGGAGGCTGTGAACACCGCGCGCCAGGTGGCCGTAGCTGAGCGCGACAAGAACATCCAACTGATCGAGGCATCGAAGGACGCCGAGCAGAACGCTATCTCGATTCGGGTGTCGGCCTCAGCCGAGAAGGAAGCTGCCTTGGATCGCGCCGAAGCCATCACCATTGAGGCGCGCGCCCGGCAGGCGGCGGCCCTGGCGGAGGCGGAAGGCAAGCGCGCGCTCAACGAGGCGCTCAATACCCTGTCGGCCGCCCAAGTGGACCTTCAGGTGCGCAGCCTACTGTTGCAGCAATTGCCGCACATCATCGAGCAGGCCGTGCGCCCCATGGAGAAAATCGACTCCATCCGCATCGTGCAGGTGGGAGGCCTGCCAGGAGGCAATGGCGGCGCGGGTACCGCGCAGAGCAGTACGGCAGCGCAAGGCACATTCCCCGAGCAGGTCATGAATTCCGCTCTGCAGTACCAGATCGCCAAGCCCATCGTGGATGCGGTGATGAAGGACGCAGGTCTGTCCAATGAGGGGATCACCGGTATGGCTCACAGCCTGGCGAGCATCCTGAGCGGACCGTCCACGGCCGCGGAGAAAAAGTTGGCGAAGCCAGCGGCGGAGTGAGCCCCGCGAGCAGGCTCATTCGCCGACCCCGCGCGCGTCAGCGGTTCAGCTTCGCCAGCCGCTCGGGCGTGCCCACATCGGTCCAGCGGCCCGTGTACAGCGATGCCGACACGCGCCCTGCGTCCATCGCGCGGCGCAGAAGGGGCGCCAGCGGGGCCCTCGCTCCGGCGGGGTTGCCCGCCGGGATCTCGCACCAGGGCTGCGCAAACAGCTCGGCGCGCAGCAGGGCAATGGTGCTGTAGGTGTAGCGCGGCGCAGCGCTGTCTGCGGGCAGGTTCAATGCCAGGCCCTGCGGCGAGAGGCCGAAGTCGCCACGCGGGTTGTGCTCGGGGTTGGGCACCAGCCACAGGTGCGCCAGATAGCCGCTGGCGACAAAGGCCTGAACGGCTGCAGCGTCAAACACGAAATCAGGCGCAAACACATCCCCCGCCGCCAGCCAGAAGACGGGGCCTAGCTGCGGCAGCGCGCGGGCGATGCCACCGGCGGTCTCCAGTGCGCCGCCGAAATCAACACCTTCGTGCGAGTATGAAATTGATAGCAGCTTTTCCTTACCCGTCGGGCGCGAGTGGCCAAAATTACTTGAAAACCGCTCGCTGATCTGCTCACCCAGCCACGCCGTGTTGATCACGACGCGCTCGACCCCGGCCGCCTGCAAGGCCTGCAGGTGCCACTGCAGCAGCGGCTGGCCCTGCACTTCAAGCAGGGGCTTGGGCGTGGTGTCGGTCAGCGGGCGCATGCGCTCGCCGCGGCCAGCGGCC
>JBKCTS010000458.1:0-3151 GCA_046318695.1 Acidovorax sp. | reverse complement strand
TCGACAGGCTCAGCCCGAACGGGTGGGGTGGGGGGTGTCGGCGGTGCCCCGGCTTCGACAGGCTCAGCCCGAACGGATGGGGTGGGGGATGTCGGTGGTGCCTCGGCATCGACAGGCTCAGCCCGAACGGATGGGGTGGGGGGTGTCGGCGGTGCCCCGGCTTCGACAGGCTCAGCCCGAACGGATGGGGACGGGGCGGCCATCGCCACCCAGCCCCCGGCCCCCGCGCTGCGCAGCCGCACCGCCTACTACCTTCTGTTCAACGGCATCCTGGGCGACAAGCGCCCGGCGGGCGGCAACGTGCTCACGCACGCGGTGCTGCAATCCTTGCTGCACCTGCACGCCGCCACGCCCCACCCCGATGCGCCGCTGGTGGTCTACGGCGAAGCCTGCCGCCTGGGCACCGCCCGGCTGGTGCAGGCCAACGTGGTGTTCAAGCACATTCCGTATGACGTGAAGGCGAGGTAGGCACGATGGGCGAAGTTAACGGCAATTTCCTGGATGAGCTGCGACGTGTGCCCACCGAGACAGAATGGCTGGAGTTCAAGCGCGCCGAACAGTCTTTCAACTTTGACCACATGGCGCAGTACGTGTCGGCCCTGGCCAACGAGGCCAATCTGTACCGGCGCGAAGAAGGCTGGCTTGTCATGGGCATCGAGAACAAGATCGACCCTTCCAGCGGTTTGCGCCCTGCCACGGGAACCCGGTTTGCACAGGCAATGGAGGAAGTTAACCGAATCAAGGAATCCATTGCGGCGCAAACCTCACCGCCGGTGGTGCTGCAGGCTCCTTGCGTGCTGCACGTGCCCGATGCCCATGGCGCACCCGCGCGGGTGCTGCTGTGGCGCATACCGGCCGCGCCCCGGGGCGTGCCGGTGGCCTGCAAGGGCCATTACTGGGGGCGCACCGGAGAAAAACTGGGAGCGCTGGCGCTGCACAAGCTTGACACGCTGCGCGCGCAATCGGCGCTGCACGATTGGTCGGCCACGATCGTCACCGACGATTGGGCATTGCTGTCTGCCCCCGCCATCGCCCGTGCCCGCATGCTGTATGCCCGCCGCTATACGCCCAAGCCTGACATCGTGGCGCAGATGCAAGCGCAGACGGATGCGGAGTTTGTCCACAGCCTGCGGCTTGCCGTGGGCGGCGGCCTCACCCGGGCGGCGCTGGTGTTGTTGGGCCTCCCCGAGGCAACGTATGCGCTGGGCGGGCCCACGCCGCGCATCAGTTGGCAGTTGGTCGATCACCGGGGAGATCACGTGACGCATCAGCATTTCGAACTGCCGCTGGTATTGGCCATTGATGCGCTCGTTGCCCGCGTCCGCATCATCGACGTCAACCTCCTGCCGCCGCGCGAAGTAGCGCCGCTGAACCTGCCCAACTACGACGATTGGGTGCTGCGTGAAGCGTTGCACAACTGCGTGGCCCACCAGGACTATGCCCAGGGCGGGCGCATCCTGGTGACCGAAAGCCCGGACACCCTGCGGTTCTTCAACTACGGGGAGTTTCTGCCCGGCTCCGTGGACAAGGTCTTGCACGCCGCTCAGCCCGAGCAGCGCTACCGCAATGCCTGCTTGGCCAATGCCATGGTGGAGCTCGATCTGATGGAGACGATCAACAGCGGGGTCAAGGGCATGTTCCGCAAGCAACGC
The DNA here is from genome assembly GCA_046318695.1 of Acidovorax sp. Classification (GTDB taxonomy): domain Bacteria; phylum Pseudomonadota; class Gammaproteobacteria; order Burkholderiales; family Burkholderiaceae_C; genus Acidovorax. The sequence goes on along the minus strand of JBKCTS010000458.1, from coordinate 1,499 downwards.
GAGAGGTTTTTCCCGCTGCCCGACTACGCCATCGAGGGCCACCCCGCGTCGGTCAGCGTCACGATTTACGGGCGCACGCTCGATGAACGCTATGTCGGTGCGTTGATGACGCACACCCATCTAAGTCTGGACGAAGCGGTGCTGCTCGACCAGATCCAGAAAGGCCGACCATTGGCTGCCAGTCAGTTGCAGCGCCTGCGTGCCAAAGGCCTAGTGGAGGGGCGCAGCCCCAAGCTGCGCATATCGGCCCAGGTGGCCGTGGCGACGGGAACAGAGGTGGCCTACATCAACCAAAAAGGCCCCAGCGCACAGGACTACAAAGACATGGTGTGCAAATTGCTCGCCCTTGCGCCGCAGCCTCGCGCCAAGATCGACGAACTACTGCTGCCCCGCTTGATGGTGTGGATTCCGGGCGCAGCAGGGCGCAAGAAGTACATCAAAGAGCTGCTTTCGGAGATGGCGCGGCAGGGGGCGATACGCAATATCGGCAAGCCGACCCGAGGAGCGCTGTGGGCGCTGAATGAGCCCATGAGCCGCCAATGAGCAACAAAACAACGAAGCAATTGCGCCAATCAATAAAAAAATACGCTTATAAATCAACGATTTAGATTGGCGAAACTTGGGATCAACCCGCCAATGCCTGCGCCAATCATTTCCCATCCATGACCACCCTCACCCTCAAGTCCTACCAGCAGTCTGCCCTGGACGCCCTGGCCACCTATGCCCGCGCTGCGCGCATCCAGGGCCCGGCTGCGGCCTTTGCCCAGCACGCGGGCCGCGCCTACAACGCCGACGCCTTTGGCCCCGATGTGCCCTGTGTGTGCCTGCGCATTCCTACCGGCGGGGGCAAGACGGTGCTGGCCGCGCACGCGGTGCCGCTGCTGGCCGCTGAGTGGCGCGGCACCGATGCGCCCGTGGCGGTGTGGCTGGTGCCCAGCGACACCATTCGCACCCAGACTTTGCGCGCGCTGCAAACCAGCGGTCACCCCTACCGCGAGGCGCTGGAGGCGGTGTATGGCCTGGGCCTGCGCGTGTGTTCGCTGGACGACCTGGCCCAGGTGCCCGCGCCGCAGTGGAGCCGCCAGGCGGTGGTGATTGTGGTGGCTACCATCCAGAGCTTTCGCATTGACGACGCGGGGCAGCGCAATGTGTACAGCTTTACGGAGGCGTTTGAGCCGCACTTCAAGTACGCACTGGCCCAGGGCATGCGGGCCGAGGGCGGGCGTGACCTGGCCTGCCTGCACGCGCTGCCCGATGCGGTGGTCACACCCGAAGACGTGGCGCAAGACAGCACCGGCATCCTGGCCGGGTTTGTGGGCCAGCCGCGCTGGAGCCTGTCCAACTGGCTGGCGTTGCACCGCCCCATCGTCATCGTGGACGAGGCGCACAATGCGCGGACGGAGCTTTCGTTTTCAGCGCTCGGGAACGTCCTGCCCTCGTGCATCATCGAGTTCACGGCAACGCCGGCCCGGACGAAGGCGCCCTCAAACGTTCTGCAC
>JBKCTS010000457.1:0-1869 GCA_046318695.1 Acidovorax sp. | reverse complement strand
TCGACAGGCTCAGCGTCCCCGGGTCGCTGTGGGGAACCGGGCTGCCTACGGCATCGGGCGCCAATGGCTCTGTATCGTACGCTACAACCCGTTCGGACTGAGCTTGTCGAAGTCCTGCGCCGCGCTTCGACAAGCTCAGCGTGAACGGTTCGGTGTGGGGTAACGGGCTGCCTACGGCATCGGGCGGCATTGGCTCTGTTTCGTACGCTACAACCCGTTCGGACTGAGCCTGTCGAAGTCCTGTGCCGCGCTTCGACAAGCTCAGCGTGGCCGGTGGGTGGAGTGCGGGGGGCTCTTCAGGGGTACCGGACGCCGCAGACCAGGCGGGCAGCGCCGCCTCCAGCAGCGCCCGCCGCGCATGCTGGGGCTGCGCGCGCACATCCTGCCCAGCATGCTCCAGCAGGTCGTAGGCCACCAGCACCACCGGCAGTTCGCACAGCAGCTTCGCGCCCAGCGTTTTGCGGCCCAGGCGTTTTTGCAGGTCGGCAAAGGGGCGGGGCCCTGGCTCATCGGGCAGCCACACCAGAATCTCGCCGTCGATCACCGTGCCATCGGGCAGGCCCTGCAACGCAGCGTCGGCCAGTTCGGGGAATCGGTCGGTCACCAGTTCTTCGCCGCGCGACCAGACCCACGCCGCCCCGGCGCGGCGCACGAGCTGCGCGCGGATGCCGTCCCACTTCCACTCCACCTGCCAGTCCTCCACGGGCCCCAGCAGCGCAGGCATGTCGGCCACGGCCTGGTTGAACGGGTGGGCCAGAAAAAAGGGGTAGGGGTGCCCGGCGGCGCCGTCGCAGGGCGCGCCTGCTTCGGCCTCGGCCGGGGCCACCAGCGCGGTGTAGTCGGCCGCCTGTGGCTGGCGGCCGATCTGGGTGTAGCCCATCAGCCGGTGCGCGATGCGCTTGGCGTCCAGCCCGCTCACCGTGGCCAGTGCCTGCGTGACCTGCAGGCGCGACACCCCCACACGGAAGTTGCCGGTGATGAGCTTGAAGTACACAAAGCGCTGTTCCAGCGCCAGCATGTTCCACTGCGCGCGCAGCCGCGCATCGGCCTCGTCGGCAGGCAGGGCGCGCAGCGGCAGCAGCCGCGCCATCCACTCGGCCAGGGGCAAATCGGCGGGCTCGGTGGGGGGTGGCAGCAGCAGGGCCAGGGTTTCGGCCAGGTCGCCCACGGCCTCATAGCTCTCGTCAAACAGCCATTCGGGCAGGCCCGCAGCCGCTTGCGCCAGGGCCTTGAGGCGCTTGGTGGGCACCATCTGGCGCGGCTTGCCACCGGCCAGAAAGTACACGACCCAGGCCGCGTCTTGTGCTGCCGCCACACGCAGGTAGGCCACCAGCGCCGCCAGCTTGGCCGACTGGGCGGTGGTGGCATCAAGCGCCTGGAAGAGGGCGGCAAACTGCTTCATGGTGCAGACCCGGCGGCGGGTGTGCTGGCGGGGGCCTCGGGTGCGGCGGCGGGGTCGTCCGCGATGTCGTCCGCGCCATATTCGGTGGCAAATACCTGCGCATCCAGGCCCTGCTCGCGCAGCCAGCGCACCATCACGGCGGTGCTGCCATGCGTGACGATGACGCGCTCGGCCCCGGTGGCGCCAATGGCCTTTTGCAGGCTGGGCCAGTCGGCGTGGTCGCTCATCACAAAACCCCGGTCCACGCCCCGGCGGCGGCGCGCGCCGCGCACCAGCATCCAGCCGCTGGCAAAGGCATCGGAATGCTCGCCAAAGCGCTTGAGCCACGGTGTGCCTGCGGCCGAGGGCGGCGCCAGCACCAGCGCGCGGCCCAGGTCGGCCTTGGTGAGCGCCGGGTCGGTGGCGCGGTGCGTGGCGGGCAGGGCCACACCGGCGGCGCGGTACACGGCGTTCAGTGGCTCCACCGC
>JBKCTS010000456.1:0-5573 GCA_046318695.1 Acidovorax sp. | reverse complement strand
CAAGTGCATAGCGCTGTCACCCCCAAGGTGAGGCTGCAAAAACAACGCAAGGGCCGAGTCCACACGGCGTGCGGCAAGATGACAAGCGGTCAACTACCGTTTTTAGGATGATGCCGCCCGTGACGACAGCCGCCCTCCCTGACCTCCCACCCCGCTGTGCGCCTGCCGCCGCAGCACCGCAGGCCGTGCCGGGCGCGCAGCCCATCACGCTGCCCTGCGGCACCGCCCTGTGGCTGCTGCCCCAGCGCGCCGTGTGGTGGCCCGCTGAAAGCACGGTGCTGGTGGCGGATGTGCACTTTGGCAAGGCGGCCACGTTTCGCCGCGCGGGCCAGCCCGTGCCGCATGGCACCACGGGTGACAACCTGGCGCGGCTGGATGCGCTGCTGCAGGTCACCGGAGCGCGGCACCTGGTCTTCCTGGGCGACTTTTTGCATGCCCGCACCGGGGCCGCCGAGGCGCTGTGGCAGCAACTCTTGCCCTGGCGCAATCGGCATGCCGCCGTGCACATGACGCTGGTGCGCGGCAACCACGATGCGCACGCGGGCGACCCGCCCGCCGCGCTGGGCATTGCACTGGTCAACGAGCCTTGGGCCCCGACGACCACCGCGCCCGTGCTGGCCTGCCACCACCCACGGGTGAGCGCGGGCGCCACGGTGCTGGCCGGTCATCTGCACCCCACGGTGACGCTGCGTGGCATGGCCCGCGATCGGTTGCGACTGCCCTGCTTTGCCTGGAGCCCCGGCCTGTTGGTGCTGCCGGCGTTTGGTGCGTTCACCGGCACATCAAGCCTGCCGCCCATGCCGGATGCCCTGTGTTTTGCCGTGGCGGCAGACCAGGTGCAGCGGGTGCCCCCGGGTTGAGGGTGCCCGCGCCGCAGGGCCGCCGGGAGTCGGGGCGGGCGCCAATGAGTAAAAATTTGATCCAGCGGCACCGTAAATTTTGCATTGCGAGATTCGATTGCGAAAACGCCGTGCCAAGACAGCCCCAAGCAAGCAGAATCACGGAGCATTTGCCCAGGGAGTTGCCGCACGAATCAGCGCGCACCAAGCGCTTGATTCGTGCAGAGGCTCCCCCGCCCCGGCGCGACCCGGTCGGGGCCTTTACAAACTCTGTTCGTGAGACAAGCCATGACGACCCAGCAACCCACCATCATCTACACACTGACCGACGAGGCGCCTCGCCTGGCCACGGCTTCGTTCCTGCCCATCATCCGCACCTTTGCGGCGCCTGCAGGCATCAACGTGACCGAGAGCGACATCTCCGTGGCAGCGCGGGTGCTGGGAGAGTTTCCCGAATTCCTGACCGAGAGCCAGCGCGCTCCCAACACCCTGGCCGAGCTGGGCAAGAAGACGCTGCAGCCCGACGCCAACATCATCAAGCTGCCCAACATCTCTGCGTCCGTCGCGCAGCTCAAGGCGGCCATCGCCGAGCTGCAGGCCAAGGGTTATGCGCTGCCCAACTTCCCCGACCAGCCCAAGGACGACCAGGAAAAGGACATCAAGGCCCGCTACGGCAAGTGCATCGGCTCGGCCGTGAACCCCGTGCTGCGCGAAGGCAACTCGGACCGCCGCGCGCCCAAGGCCGTCAAGGAATACGCGCGCAAGAACCCCCACAGCATGGCCGAGTGGAGCCAGGCATCGGCCTCGCATGTCTCACACATGCACGCGGGCGACTTCTACCACGGCGAAAAGTCCATGACGCTGGACAAGGCGCGCGACGTGAAGATGGAGCTGATCACCAAGAGCGGCAAAACCATCATCTTGAAGCCCAAGGTCAGCCTGCTCGACCGCGAAGTGGTCGACAGCATGTTCATGAGCAAGAAGGCGCTGCTGGAGTTCTACGAAAAGGAAATCGAAGACGCGCGCAAGACCGGCGTGATGTTCTCGCTGCATGTGAAGGCCACCATGATGAAGGTGTCGCACCCCATCGTGTTCGGCCACTGCGTGAAGATTTTCTACAAGGACGCGTTCACCAAGCACGCCAAGACCTTTGAGGAACTGGGCGTGAACGTGAACAACGGCATGGTGGATCTGTACTCCAAGATCGAGAGCCTGCCGCAAAGCCTTCGCGATGAAATCAAGCGCGACCTGCACGCCTGCCACGAGCACCGCCCCGAGCTGGCCATGGTGGATTCGGCCAAAGGCATCACCAACTTCCACTCGCCCAACGACATCATCGTGGACGCCTCCATGCCCGCCATGATCCGCAACGGCGGCAAGATGTGGGATGCCAACGGCCGCCTCAAGGACGTCAAGGCCGTGATGCCCGAATCAACCTTCGCCCGCATCTATCAGGAGATGATCAACTTTTGCAAGTGGCACGGCGCGTTCGACCCCAAGACCATGGGCACCGTGCCCAACGTGGGCCTGATGGCCCAGCAGGCCGAGGAATACGGCAGCCACGACAAGACCTTCGAGATCACCGAAGATGGCGTGGCCAACATCACCGACCTGGCCACCGGCGAGGTGCTGCTCAGCCAAAACGTGGAAGCTGGCGACATCTGGCGCATGTGCCAGGTCAAGGACGCCGCCATCCGCGACTGGGTCAAGCTGGCCGTCAACCGCGCCCGCAATTCCGGCATGCCCGTGGTGTTCTGGCTCGACCAGTACCGCCCGCATGAGGCGCAGCTGATCACCAAGGTCAAGATGTACCTGCACGAGCACAACACCGTGGGCCTGGACATCCAGATCATGAGCCAGGTGCGCGCCATGCGCTACACGCTGGAGCGCGTGATCCGCGGGCTGGACACCATCAGCGCCACCGGCAACATCCTGCGCGACTACCTGACCGACCTGTTCCCCATCATGGAGCTGGGCACCTCGGCCAAGATGCTGTCCATCGTGCCGCTGATGGCCGGTGGTGGCATGTACGAAACCGGCGCGGGTGGCTCGGCCCCCAAGCATGTGCAGCAACTGGTGGAAGAAAACCACCTGCGCTGGGATTCGCTGGGCGAGTTCCTGGCGCTGGCCGTGTCGCTGGAAGACCTGGGGATCAAGAACAACAACCCCCGCGCCAAGCTGCTGGCCAAAACGCTGGACGCCGCCACGGGCAAGCTGCTGGACAACAACAAAAACCCCAGCCCCAAGACCGGCCAGCTCGACAACCGTGGCAGCCAGTTCTACCTGGCGCTGTACTGGGCGCAAGAGCTGGCCGCACAGACCGACGACGCCGAACTGGCCGCCAAGTTTGCGCCGCTGGCCAAGCAACTGGCGGCCGACGAGCAGACCATCGTGTCCGAACTGGCCGCCGTGCAGGGCCAACCCGCCGACATTGGTGGCTACTACATGCCGGACGTGGCCAAGCTCGATGCCGTGATGCGCCCCAGCGCCACGCTGAACAAGGCGCTGGCCTCGGTGAAGTAGCCAAGCCGCTGCGCGCCAGTGACCAACAGGCATTGTTCAGGGCACTTACGCGCGTGGTTCTAAGGTAGAAAGCTATTAAATCAATAGCAATGTTGTTGCCAAAGGCCCTGCACTTCAGCGGGGCCTTTGTGCGTTTGGTGCGGTTTGGGCCTCTGGTTGGGGGTCGCTCCCAGCGCCTGTTGGCGGTCTTGCGGGGCATGGCCGGGACATCGCCCGCCAGCCCTCACGGCCGTCAGGGCCGGTCGCGGTCTGGCACGCGCGTGCTGAGGGCTGCGGGCACATAGCCCGGCACAAACGCGCACCCCTTGCCGAACTGGGCCTCCAGGGCCGGGCACTGGGCCGCGATGCCCTCGGGCGTGGGTTTCTCGCCAGTCTCCACCCAGCGCAGCAAGGCCGCCAACAGCGTGGGGTAGGTGGGGTCGCTCAGGTAGCTGTGGGTGTTGTGCTGGGTGAAGGTCTGCACCAGGCGGTTGCCGCTGCCGCCCTGCTCCATGGTCACCTTGAACTGTGCATCCAGCTCGACAAAGGCCGTCGGGTCGTCCACCCCCTTGACGGTGAGCACCGGCACGGCAATGCGTCCCGTGGGGTCGGTGTCCTGCGCAAAGCGCGCAAAGGCCGCCGGGTCGGCGCTGTAGCGCAGCACCGCAGCGTTCAGGGCCGCGTCGTCTCCGGAGCCCCGGTAGTGCGCGCCCCGGTTGCCAAACGGGCTGGCACCCCCGGTACGGTGCTGCACCACATCATGGAAGTGGAAGGTGGCCCAGTTCATGTGGCCCTGGATGGAACTGGCCGGTATGCGGACCACGTTGACGATGGTCTGGACCTTGCGCTGCTGCTCGGGCGTGCGCTGGGCTGCGGGCTTGTCCAGGCCCAGGCACTCGTTCACGCGGGCGGCCAGGTCGGCCTGCGTCATGGCGGCGTCTGCGGGCAGGCCGATGTGCAGCGGGTACTGCACCTCGGCGGGCCGGGGGTGGTTGTGGCACAGGTGCTGGTAAACCACGCGCAGGTCGGCGCGGAAGTCGAACGAGCGCGTGCCGCCCGCCAGCACGCCGCTGGTGAGCAGTACGGCGTCGTACGGGCGCCTGCCGTCGGCAGTGGCGGTGAACATCTCCGCCCCCTGGGCCGCCACGCTGGCACCCCACGACTGGCCGTGCAGGATGGTGCGCTGCGGCTGTGCCACATGGCGCACGAAGATCTGGCGCAGGCGCTCGGTGTCCTCGGCCGCGGCACGCACTTCAACGCCGCCCTGGCGGAACGTGCTGCCCGCCCAGGCATAGCCCGCGCGCAGCATGATGGCCCACCGTTGCAGGTCTTCTACCGAGCGCTCCATTTTGGGCGCGCCCAAGGCAGGGCCACCGTGGGCATGCAGCACCAGGCGCCCGTTCCACGGCTGTGGCAGGGCGATGAGGTAGAAGGCACCCGCCGAGTCCCGGCCCGACAGGCACCGGGTGGCAGGCGCAATGTCTGCGGGGCAAGCGGTGGGGGTGGGCGCGGCCTCCGCCACGGCCATCGCCGGTGGGGTGGCGTGCAAGGCAGCCTGCGCGGGCGGCTGGGTCGAGGACCGCGTGACAGGCTGGGAACAAGCAGCCGCCAGGGCCGCGAGCCCAACCAGGGGCCAACGCGACGAAAGCAAGCAAGGCTGGCGTGGGCCCATGGATGAAATCTCCATCAAGACAACCGGTCTGGAACGAACTTGGACAGCCCCCCCACAGGCGAGGGCGTCAATACCGCCCCATGTAGTCCCGCTTGCCCAGCTCTACCCCGTTGTGGCGGGCGATGGCGTAGGTGGCGTTCACATGGAAGAAAAACTGCGGTAGGCCATAGTGCAGCAGGTAGTGCTCGCCCACAAACTGCCGTTCGCGGGGCGTGCCGGGCTGGATGGTGATCGGGCGCGTGGCGGCGTCGGCAAAGGCCTCCACCGGCAGGCTCTCGATGAACGACAGCACGGTATCGATGCGCTCGGTCAGGTCGGCAAAGCCGGGGCGATCGGGGTCGGGGAACGAAGGCACGTCCACACCCGCCAGGCGGGCGGCCACGCCCTTGGCGAAGTCGCAGGCAATCAGCACCTGCCGGGCCAGGGGGAACATGTCGGGGAAGAGACGGGCCTGCAGCAGGGCGTCGGGTTCGATTTTGCGGGCAGTGACGTGCGCCTCGGTCTTGGCCAGCACGTCGTTGAGCGAGCCGAGCATCTGGCGAAACACGGGGATGCTGGCG
>JBKCTS010000455.1:0-1525 GCA_046318695.1 Acidovorax sp. | reverse complement strand
CGCCCCAGGCTGGCGTAGCTGGCCATGGTGAAGCGCAGCGCATCGGCACCGTAGGCCGGAATGCCCTCGGGGAATTCCTTTTGCGTGTTCTTGCGCACCGTGGGCGCGGTCTCGGGCTTGCGCAGGCCGGTGGTGCGCTTGGTCAAAAGGGGCTCCAGCGCAATGCCGTCGATCAGGTCCACCGGGTCGAGCACGTTGCCTTCGCTCTTGCTCATCTTTTTGCCCTGCGCGTCACGCACCAGGCCGTGGATGTACACATGCCTGAACGGCACGCGGCCGGTGAAGTGCGTGGTCATCATGATCATCCGGGCCACCCAGAAGAAGATGATGTCGTAGCCCGTGACCAGCACGGTGCTGGGCAGGTAGAGGTTGTAGTCGTCCGTCTCCGCCGTACCTTGGTCAGGCCAGCCCATGGTGGAAAACGGCACCAGGGCGGATGAGTACCAGGTGTCGAGCACGTCCTCGTCGCGGCGCAGCGTTTTGCCCGGGGCCTTGGCCTGGGCTTCGGCTGCGTTGCGGGCCACGATCACGTTGCCGTCTTCGTCGTACCAGGCCGGAATCTGGTGGCCCCACCACAGCTGGCGGCTGATGCACCAGTCCTGGATGTTGTTCATCCACTGGTTGTAGGTGTTGACCCAGTTCTCGGGCACAAAGGTCACTTCGCCGCTGGCCACGGCGTCGATGGCTTTTTGCGCGATGCTCTTGCCGGTGGCGTCGCTTTCGCCCACCTTGCTCATGGCCACAAACCACTGGTCGGTCAGCATGGGCTCGATCACCTGGCCGGTGCGGGTGCAAATGGGCACCATGAGCTTGTGCTTTTTGACCTCCACCAGCGCGCCGATGGCTTCCAGGTCGGCCACGATGGCCTTGCGGGCCACAAAGCGGTCCATGCCCTGGTACTTGGCGGGAGCGTTGTCGTTGATGGTGGCCTGCAGCGTGAGCACGCAGATCATGGGCAGCTTGTGCCGCTGGCCCACGGCGTAGTCGTTTTGGTCGTGCGCGGGCGTGACCTTGACCACGCCGGTGCCGAATGCCTTGTCCACGTAGTCGTCGGCAATCACCGGGATCTGGCGGTCGCACAGCGGAAGCTGGACCATCTTGCCGATGAGGTGCGTGTAGCGCGCGTCCTCGGGGTGCACCATCAGCGCCACGTCGCCCAGCATGGTCTCGGGGCGGGTGGTGGCCACGGTCAGGCTGCCGGAACCATCGGCCAGGGGGTAGGCAATGTGCCAGAGCGAACCGTCTTTTTCCTCGCTCTCGACCTCCAGATCCGACACTGCGGACTGCAGCTTGGGGTCCCAGTTGACCAGGCGCTTACCGCGGTAGATGAGGCCCTGCTCGTACAGGCGCACAAAGGTCTCGGTGACGACGCTGCTGAGCTTGTCGTCCATGGTGAAGTATTCCCGGCTCCAGTCCACGCTGTCGCCCATGCGGCGCATTTGTTGGGTGATGGTGTTGCCTGACTGCTCTTTCCATTCCCACACTTTCGCGATAAAGTTTTTGCGCGCTTCGTACGGGGTAGGCC
>JBKCTS010000454.1:0-3497 GCA_046318695.1 Acidovorax sp. | reverse complement strand
AATCTGCGCCACCGCCCGGTCGGCCTGGGCGTCATGTCTTTTCAAGACAGCCTGTACGCTTTGCGCATTCCCTACGGCTCGCTAGCCGCGGTGGAATTTGCCGACACCTCGATGGAGGCCATTTGCTATTACGCCTATTGGGCATCCACCGAGTTGGCGCGTGAGCGCGGCAAGTACTCCAGCTTCAAGGGCTCTCTTTGGGACCGCGGCATCCTGCCCTTTGACACGCTGGACATGCTGGCCCAGGCCCGCGGCGGCTATGTCGAAGTGGACCGCTCGTCGACCCTTGACTGGGACGCACTGCGCCGGAAGATCGCGCAGGACGGGATGCGCAATTCCAACTGCGTCGCCATCGCCCCTACCGCCACGATCTCCAACATCATCGGGGTGGATGCTTCCATTGAGCCCTCTTTTGGCAATCTGTCGGTCAAGTCGAACCTCTCGGGCGAGTTTACGGTGATCAACGGCGGGCTGGTGCGCGACTTGAAACGTTTGGGCCTGTGGGACGACGTGATGATCATGGATCTCAAGCACTTCAAGGGTTCGTTGCATCCGATCGACCGCGTGCCGGCAGACATCAAGGCGCTGTACTCGACCGCCTTTGAAGTTGAGCCGCAGTGGCTGGTGGAGGCCGCTTCGCGCCGCCAGAAGTGGATTGATCAGGCGCAGAGCCTGAACATCTACATGGCCGGCGCATCGGGCAAAAAGCTCGACGACACCTACAAGCTGGCCTGGATGCGCGGCCTTAAGACCACGTACTACCTACGCACGCAGAGCGCCACGCATGTCGAGATGAGTACCGTCAACACGCGCCAGCTCAACGCCGTTTCATCGGGCAGCGACGGCGGCGCCGCGATGTCGGCGGTATCCGTCAAGTCGCAATCAAGCGCCATGGAAGCAGCAGCGGCAGCGGCCGCAGCACAGGCCGCAGCCCTGCCCGCAACGGACATCAAGTTCTGTGCGATCGACGATCCCACCTGCGAGGCTTGCCAGTAACCTCACCGCATGCAACGCCCCGGCAGCAGTCGGGGCGTTGTCTCTGTGCCGTGAAGCAACAAAAACGTTGCTGGGTAACGATTTGATGCTTTCCTTTTCGCAGCACTGCTTTCATAATCCGCATACTGGAAAATCTATGTTGACCTGGGACGAAGAAGTCAAGCCCTCATCGCAAAATCAACTGGACGGCGCTCTGCAAAACGACCGCCAGGCGGGGCAGCCGCCCCTGGCTTTCCAGCCTTCCCCATCGCACATGCCAAGTGCTACGCCAGTCACCACCGCTGCCGCAGTCCATCGCCGCGTGAACGCAGCCGACAAGCGCATCATCAACGGCCAGACCGATGTGAACCAACTGGTTCCGTTCAAGTACAAGTGGGCTTGGGAGAAATACCTGGCTACCTGCGCAAACCACTGGATGCCGCAGGAAGTGAATATGACGCGCGACATCGCACTTTGGAAAGACCCGAACGGTCTCACCGATGACGAGCGTCGCATCATCAAGCGCAATCTTGGCTTCTTTGTGACCGCCGATTCGCTGGCTGCCAACAACATCGTGCTGGGTACGTACCGCCACATCACGGCGCCGGAATGCCGCCAATTCCTGTTACGCCAGGCGTTCGAGGAGGCTATTCATACGCATGCGTACCAGTACATCGTGGAATCGCTTGGCCTGGACGAGAGCGAAATCTTCAACGCGTACAACGAAGTCCAGTCGATCCGGGACAAGGACGAGTTTCTGATTCCGTTCATCGAAGCGATCATGGACCCGAGCTTCCACACGGGCACGCCGGAGAACGACCAGACGCTGTTGAAGTCGCTGATCGTGTTCGCCTGCCTGATGGAGGGCCTCTTCTTCTACGTGGGCTTCACCCAGATTCTTGCGCTGGGCCGCCAGAACAAGATGACGGGCGCTGCAGAGCAGTACCAGTACATCTTGCGTGACGAGTCGATGCACTGCAATTTTGGCATCGATCTCATCAACCAGCTGAAGCTGGAGAACCCGCATTTGTGGACGGCAGAGTTCAAAGTCGAAATCAAAGCTCTGTTCCTCAAGGCTGTAGAGCTGGAGTACCGCTATGCGGAAGACACCATGCCCCGCGGCGTGCTGGGCATGAACGCTTCCATGTTCAAGGGGTACCTGCGTTACATCGCGAATCGCCGCGCGACGCAAATCGGCTTGGAAACGCTCTTCCCGAATGAAGAAAATCCGTTTCCGTGGATGAGCGAAATGATCGACCTGAAGAAGGAGCGCAACTTCTTCGAAACCCGGGTCATCGAGTATCAGTCCGGTGGTGCGCTGTCTTGGGACTAGCGCCTGTGTCGCAACTCACCACCATGAAATTCTCCACCTACCTTCCAGATCAAAAGGCTCCGCACGGTGCCGGAAGCAGGGTGGTCCCGTGTTCATGGGGATGGAGCTTCCTCCATCCCCATGGATCGCTACCTGTCCACTGTAGACAGAGAGTGCTCTTTGCAAATTGACCCAAGGAGAACATGATGGCAACTGCGAACAAGACTGCCGCCAGCAAGGCAACCCCTGCCAAGAAGGCTGCGACCCCCGCGAAGAAGGCTGCGCCCGCCAAGAAGCCTGCTGCACCTGCAAAAAATGCCGCGCCTGCCAAGAAGGCCGTAGCGGCGAAAAAGGCCAGTTCTTCCAAGGCAGCGCCAGCAAAGAAAGCAGCCCCGGCCAAGAAGGCCCCCAAGGCCCCTGCCCCTGCCGCAGCGCCCGCCGCGCCTGCAGCGCAGACCACGCTGAACCCTCAGGCAGCATGGCCGTTCCCGACGGGCAACAAGCCCTGATCGCGCCAACGTCGCGCTCAAACCCGGTGCCCTGGCCCCGGGTTTTTTTATTCCCCGTCGCTGGTTCTGCAAAAGGCACCGTGACGCCGTGGATAGTGGACCGAACGCCCGGTTTTTAGCGCGTTGTCCCTGACTCATCCTGGAAACCCGGGACACAATTGTCGAAACTTGCCGAGTGATAGCGAATGGGCTTCGGGGAGCAAGAAGACGGACCCGACGCGCCAGGCGCAACAAAACATCGTAAACAAGTGGCACGCCGGGACAGGCGTGGCACCGGCATTCCTGACTCGCCTGCAGCATTGGGTCTGGGGATGCCGCGTTGTGATGCGATCACTTGGTCCCCTCGACAGGAATCGAACCTGTATCTAGCGCTTAGGAGGCACTCGTTCTATCCATTGAACTACGAGGAGAAGGGCTGTTGCGCATTGTAGGTTCTGCGCAGGGCGGGTCAGTCGTACTTCACGGTGTAGATGATGTCCACCGCGCTCTTTTCACCGGTTTGTCCGCGCAGGGTGAGGCGCCGGGTCAGGTCGTAGAAGACGTACAGCGTGCCCAGCGTGCCCGACAGGCTGCGCTCGTAGGTCACGGACTGGTCACTGGACAGGCGCTTGCCGAACGTGAGGGCAGCGCCTGTGGCGTCCTGGCCGGTGCCGGGGGCCTTGAAACCTATTTCATCGAGGCCCGCGCGGCTGGCGATGCTG
>JBKCTS010000453.1:0-10072 GCA_046318695.1 Acidovorax sp. | reverse complement strand
GCGGTGGCCACGGCCTGCATCCTGGCGCCGGCTGCCACGGTGCGCCGGGTTTTCAACACATCGGCCCTGGCCGTGGCCAGCGCGGCCCCTCTGAACGCGAACCGCGAAGACCAGACCGAACCCACCGACAGGGCGCTGCGCCCTGCCTGGGTCACTTCACCAGCACATCCACAAAACTCTCCACGGGGGGCAGGTGCTCGACCAGCCAGCCGGAATCAAGCTGCAATGCCTGCTTGAGCTCGGTTGGCAGGCTGGAGATGGCATCTGCCGCAGGCATGGGTTCTTCGAGGCCGATCTCGGCCAGCAGCATGGCCACATGCACGATGCCGCCCTGGCGGCAAAACGGCGTGTGGGCCAAGGGGTCCTCGGCGGTTTCAAGCGCTCGCACCAGGCTTTCGGGGAAGTTCCAGCGCCGTGCCAGTTCGGCCGTGACCTGCGCTTCCGAAAAACCCAGCAAGGATCTTTCTCGCTCCCAGCGTCCGCCAGCGTGGTGCGGCAGATGCTCGATGGCCTCGATCTGCTCGGGCGCCTTTTGGGCAATGATCAGTTCGCCAAGGCGCACCAGAAAACCAGCAAGCCAGGACTGCTGGGCATCAGCACCGAGGGTGCGGGCCAGCCACTGTGCATAGCCCCCTATGGCCATGCTTTCCTTCCAGAAGGCCTGGGCGTCCAAGCCCGGCGCATCTTTGAATACACCGGACATGCAGGCCGCCAGAGCCAATGTACGCACCTGATTGAGCCCGACCATGATGATGGCATCGTCCAGCGAGGCCACCTGCCGCGGCAACCCAAAGCGCGCACTGTTGGCCAGCCGGATCAGCTTGGCCGTGAGGGCCGGGTCCTTGACGATAGCGCTGCGAACCTTCTCGAACGGGATGTCGTCGTCTCGCATGGTGGAGATCAGCTCATGCGCCACATCGGGGATGGTGGGCAATTGAACACTCTCGAAAAACTCTGACACCTTGGGCATGAAGTAATTTCCTTTCTAATGATGTTCACAGCCGTCGCCCCATCTTTGTACCACCCGGGTCACCTGCCTGCCTGAACGTTTTTCCCGATGTGACGCCGCACTGCAACGGGGCATGCACCATTTCGGGAAACCTAGCATGGTCATCGGCACCGATACGGTGAACAATTCGGCGTCGCGGCGAGCTCTGCACCCCAAAGCGGGCACCGATTTTGCTCACCCCTCCCGAGAAGTCGGCAGCAATCGCCCGCTGGCCGTCCCAGCCCCCACCCCGTTCGATGCCTGACAGGAGTCCCACCATGAAAAAGAGAGCCTTTATCCAGACCGCCGCCGTGCTCGCCCTTGCCAGCGCCGCACAACTGGCCCAGGCACAACAGCCCACGCCCATCAAGTTCCAGCTCGACTGGCGCTTTGAAGGCCCAGCGGCTTTGTTTCTGCAGCCCGTGGCCAAGGGCTACTTCAAGGCGGCAGGGCTGGATGTGACGGTAGACGCGGGCAACGGCTCGGGCGGCGCCGTGCAGCGCGTGGCTGCGGGAACGTACGACATGGGCTTTGCCGACCTGGCAGCGGTGATGGAGTTCCACGCCAACAACCCCGATGCGCAAAACAAGCCCGTTGCGGTGATGATGGTCTACAACAACACGCCTGCATCGGTCATGGCGCTGAAAAAGAGCGGCATCGCCAAGCCCGCCGACCTGGCCGGAAAAAAGCTGGGCGCGCCCGTGTTTGACGCGGGCCGGCGCGCGTTCCCCATCTTCCAAAAGGCCAACGGCATTGGCAACGTGACCTGGACCGCCATGGACCCACCGCTGCGCGAGACCATGCTGGTGCGCGGCGACGTGGATGCGATCACCGGCTTCACCTTCACATCGCTGCTGAACCTCGAAGCGCGTGGCGCCAAGGCTGCCGACGTGGTGGTGATGCCCTACGCCGATTTCGGCGTGAAGCTGTACGGCAACGTGATCATTGCCAGCCCCAAGCTGATCAAGGAGAACCCCGCCGCGATCAAGGCATTCCTGTCGGCCTTTGCCAAGGGCGCCAAGGAGGTCATTGCCAACCCGGCTGCAGCCATCGAACATGTGAAAGCGCGTGACGGCATCGTCAACGTCCCGCTGGAAACCCGCCGCCTGCAGTTGGCCATCGACACAGTGATCAACAGCCCAGACGCCCGCGCCGAGGGCTTTGGCCAAGTGGTGCCCGGTCGCCTGTCGCTCATGGCCTCGCAGGTCTCGGACGCCTTCGCCACCAAGACCCGCGTCAACCCCGACGACGTGTGGAACCCAGGTTTCCTGCCCAGCGCAGCCGAGCTGAACGTGCTTCCTAAGAAGTAGTCTGAAGTAGTCTGGCTCGTTTGCTACAAAATAAATAGCTTCTTGCGCTTATGTATCGAGCGCTGGAGGCTTTTTTCTATAGGTATCTTCATGCAGGCTGCCGACTCCTATTTCGTGGACTTCCGCGATGTCTGGCTGGCGTACAACGAGGAGTTGCGCGCGCAGAACCACTTTGCGGTCGAAGCGATCGACCTGCAGGTCAAGCGCGGCGAATTCATCGCCATCGTGGGCCCCTCCGGTTGCGGCAAGTCCACCTTCATGAAGCTGGCCACCGGGCTGAAGATGCCGTCGCTGGGCAAGATCCTCATCGACGGGCAGCCGGTGACCGGGCCGCTCAAGATCTCGGGCATGGCCTTTCAGGCGCCGTCCCTGCTGCCCTGGCGCACCACGGTTGATAACGTACTGTTGCCGCTGGAAATCGTCGAGCCCTACCGCAGCCACTTCAAGCAAAACCGCAAGGAGTACGAAGAGCGCGCCCGCAAGCTGCTGCAGAAGGTGGGCCTGGCCGGGTACGAAGACAAGTTTCCTTGGCAGCTTTCAGGCGGCATGCAGCAGCGCGCCAGCATTTGCCGCGCCCTCATCCACGAGCCCAAGATGCTGCTGCTTGATGAGCCGTTCGGCGCGCTCGATGCCTTCACGCGCGAAGAGCTGTGGTGCATCCTGCGCGACCTGTGGACCGAACAGCAGTTCAACGTGATCCTGGTCACGCACGACCTGCGCGAGTCGGTCTTTCTGGCCGACACCGTGTACGTGATGAGCAAAAGCCCCGGTCGCTTTGTGGTCCGCAAAGAGATCGATCTGCCCCGCCCGCGCGAGCTGGAGATCACCTACACCAAGGAGTTCACCGACGTCGTGCACGAACTGCGCGGGCATATCGGCGCCCTGCGCAAAGCGGGCGCTCCCATCCAGCAATAAGCCCTGGCCAACCCACCGTAACCCCCATGCACAAAAAAACCCTGGAACGCTGGTCGCCCTGGATCCTGCTGGCCACCACCATCGTGCTGTGGCAGATCATCTGCTCGGCCTTCAAGGTGTCGGAGTTCATTTTCCCCAGCCCCTGGGCCATTGGCGCGCAGCTGGTGGAGTTCAGCGGGGTGATTGCCGGGCACGCCTGGCGCACCTTCTGGGTCACCATGGCGGGCTTTGGCATTGCCATTGTGGTCGGGGTGCTGCTGGGCTTTGTCATTGGCAGTTCGCGCCTGGCGTACGCTGCCGTGTATCCGCTGATGACCGCCTTTAACGCGCTGCCGAAAGCGGCCTTCGTGCCCATCCTGGTGGTGTGGTTCGGCATCGGTGTGGGCCCGGCCATCCTTACGGCTTTCCTCATCAGCTTTTTCCCCATCATGGTCAACATCGCCACGGGCCTGGCCACGCTGGAGCCCGAGCTGGAAGATGTGTTGCGCGTGCTGGGCGCCAAGCGCTGGGACGTGCTGACCAAGGTGGGCCTGCCCCGCTCCATGCCGTACTTCTACGGGTCGCTCAAGGTGGCCATCACCCTGGCGTTCGTGGGCACCACCGTGAGCGAAATGACGGCCGCCAATGAGGGCATCGGCTACCTGCTGATCAGCGCGGGCTCGTCCATGCAGATGGGCCTGGCCTTTGCTGGCCTGATGGTGGTGGGCGCCATGGCCATGGTGATGTATGAACTGTTCAGCGCGCTGGAAAAACACACGACAGCCTGGGCGCACAGGGGTTCACAAGGCGAGTGACTGCCCCCAATCGACGCCCGACGTTGCCCCGGCGCTGCCCCCTTGAGCGTGACGACGCTTGCAGGTCCAGGCGTCGCCCGGCGGGTTCATCGCTGCGCCGCCCGGCGGAAATCGAGCCCGCCGGATTTCGCTCCGCAAAGCAATCAAATACCCCCCTTACGCTTATCCCTTAATGCTCAAATGCTATTTTAAAGATAGCATCTAAGCCGACATGTCTTGGCACGCCCGCCTTCAACTGGACTACACCGCGGAAAACGCCCGCACGGTGGCGCGATACAGCCACCAGGGCCCGCTGCGCATCCTGCAAAGCCTGTACCCCGAAGGCGATGCGATATGCCACAACGTGCTGGTGCATCCGCCCGGCGGGCTGGTCGGTGGTGACACACTGGATATCACTGCCACGGTGGGCCCTGGCGCGCACGGTCTGGTCACTACGCCTGGTGCCACCCGCTTTTACCGATCCACCGGCCCCCTGGCCCTGCAGCGCAGCCACCTGAGCCTGGCGGCCAACGCCCGTCTGGAGTGGCTGCCCCTGGAAGCGCTGTGCTACAACGCCTGCCACGCCAAGAACCACCTTACGCTTGAGCTGGCGCCCGGCGCTCAATGCATGGCCTGGGACGTCACGGCCCTGGGCCTGCCGCATGCCGGGCAGCCTTTCGATGAGGGCCGATTCACCCAGCACCTGGAGGTGCCTGGCCTGTGGCTGGAGCGCGGCGTGATCGAAGCAGCCGATAAGCGCCTGCAAGACAGTCCGCTTGGCCTGGCAGGCCACCACTGCATGGCCAGCATGCTGTTGGCCACAGGGACGGCGCTGGACCGCACCCGTCGGAGCGCTGCGCTGGACAGCGCCCGCGCCGTGATCGACGCGCACCCCCAAATCAAAGCCACCGCAGGCGCCACCAGCCCCAACGACCGCATGGTGGTGGTGCGCGCACTGGCGCCCCAGGTCGAGCCCGCGATGAAGCTGCTCAAGGCCGTGCGGGTGGCTTGGCGGGAGGTGCTGTGGGGATTGGACGGCGAGACGCCAAGAATTTGGTCGACCTAGGACGCCTCACCAACTCCACGAACACCAGGCGAAGAGCCACCGGGCTGCTGCCGTGCGCCGGGTGAGGTTGCGCGGTGGCGCGCATCTGACGGATCAACCCCAGCCATGCAGCCAAGGTGCTTGCTTGGTGCCGTGCCTGCAGACAGGCAGCTTGGAAGAGGTTCTTAGCGCGTCCCCACGAGCATTTGCACAAACATCTGAACCTTGGCACTGCATTCGGGGCTGATGGTGGTGAATTCGATGCCCGCCATCCACTCGGCTCCGTCTTGCTTGACGTTGACAACGCGGGCATAGACGTCTGAAGCGCGGTAGTCGACCAAGGCCAGGTCGAACGCCAGACGTACCTCGGCGTGAAGCGGCAGCGGCTCGTCGGTCCCCAACAGCAGACCGTGGTAGCCCAGATCCCGTACGAAACTTCTCACCAGATTCGGGGTCACGATACCGTCCTGCACCTGCTGGCATTGGCAGGGAATACGCACGTTGACACGGTGGCTGCGGCGAAACTCCTGCCTGGGCACCTTCAATCTGCGCGATGGCACAGCGATCAATTCGTGCATGCTTTCGGGTCGAGAACGCCCTTTGATGTAGACCTGCATGGGGGCGCTTGCCGAAGCCATCCCCCAGCAGCGCTGGTAGACAGCTTCGCTGATAAGCACCTGCCCGCGCAGGCTGAAAGCCTGAATGCCCGTGGCCAAGTCCACATCTTCACCCAGCACGGTAAAACCTGGCCACAAAGGTCTGGCAAAGTGACCCGCGATCACCGTGCCTGAGTGCACGCCCACACCCAGAAAGAGAGGCAGCAGATGCTCGTCAAGATGCAGCTGGTTCAGGTCACGCATGACCACCTGCATCTCAATAGCGCACAGCAAGGCTCGCTCTACATCGTCCTCGCGCGCTGCCGGAACGCCAAACAGCACCATGAGCGAGTCGTGCATGAAGTGATCAATCGTTCCACCATACCGCACCACAACCTCACCCAACCGCAGCAGGCAGCGGTTAATGACCGAGACCGCTTTCAGGTGCGGCTGTGAAGCGAGCAGGTCGGGCAAACCGCGCAGGCCCGCTACCAGCAGTGTCATCTCGCGGGGCCCGGCGGCATCGGCGACGTTACCTGCATCGTCTTTATCCCGGCCCGCGCGCTGTATCAACGAGAGCATTTCGGCCTGGGCTGATTCATCCAGCCGCGAGCCCGTAGCACGCGCAATAAGGCTCTGGAGCGCTTCTATAGTGTCTGAGCTGGGATATGTGGACATGAAACTTGCAAACAAAAAAGCCGCCGGACCACGATGGCACGAACACAAGCTCTCAAGTGAATGATCAGAATAGGTGGCGGCGCAAGTCGGGTCAAGCTCAAGAAGCCGCTGTGACAAAACAGGATGGGGCCTGGGAATTCCAGGGTGCTCGCACGCCTTGCACAACTTCGCCCCCCGTTTTGCCACGGGATGCGCCCTCATCCCCCACCGCGCCGTCACGTACATTCGGCTTGGCGCGAGCGGGTGAGTGCAGTCACTAAAACTTCAGCCGTTAAGCCTGATGAAACTCGCTTCGGTGGCCGAGATATTACCAGCGCGTGGCGTGGCTCGCCGTATACGTTACCCATACGCCTGAGAACCTGGTGACCGGCACGACCGGGGCTGTTATCTCGGCGGGGTGTAGGGTGCGTTTTGGAGTGCTCATCGTGGAAAGCGCCGCCTTCTGGCTACGACTCCACCCCGAGATGCAGACCGGATGCGACACCAGCAAGCACCCGGGCGGCGCGTCTGCCAACCCTAGGGAAGCTCTGCATAACCCTCGCGAGGATGCGCTGGTGCGGATCGGGTTAGGCCACAAGGCGCTTTTTGCAGCCAATAGCATGGCTATTGGGAAGAGAAGCAACGCCGTGGACCGCCCGAGCCCGGGCCCGCGCAGCCCGCAGGGAGTTATGCAGAGGTTCCCTAGGCAATCTGCATCAGATCGCCACCAGGCTGCGAATGCCCTTGGCCTCCATCTCGCTGCCCGGCCCGCGGGCGATGACTTCGCCGCGCTCCATCACCAAATACTCATCGGCCAGCTCCTGCGCGAAGTCGTAGTACTGCTCGCACAACAGGATAGCCATCCCGGCCTTGTCCGCCAACATGCGGATCACGCGGGCAATGTCCTTGATGATGCTTGGCTGAATGCCCTCGGTGGGTTCATCCAGGATCAGCAGGCGCGGCCCGGGTGCCAGCGCGCGGGCAATGGCGAGCTGCTGCTGCTGCCCGCCAGAGAGGTCGCCGCCCCGGCGCTTGAGCATCTGCTTGAGTACGGGAAAGAGTTCGTACAGATGCGGCGGCACCGGCGTGGAGCCACTTTGGTAGGCCAGCCCCATGCGCAGGTTTTCCTCAACCGTCAGGCGGCCGAAAATTTCGCGGCCCTGCGGAACAAAGCCAATGCCTGCCCGGGCGCGGTCGTACGGTGCAGCCTTGTCGATGGTTTTGCCATCAAAGCTGATGCTGCCGCTCTTGATGGGCACCAGGCCCATGAGGCTTTTGAGAAGCGTGGTCTTGCCCACGCCATTGCGCCCCAGCAGCACGGTCACCTTACCGGGCTGGGCCGTCAAGCTCACGTCGCGCAAGATGTGGGAGCCGCCGTAGTACTGGTTGATGTTCTGCACGGTGAGCATAAGACTTTAGGTTTTTTGGGGCACTAGCGCCTGTTACGAAAGGACTATCTGCTATTAATTACATAGCGTTTACGTCATCGGCCGAGGTACACCTCAATCACGCGCTCGTCGGCCTGCACCTGGTCGAGCGTGCCTTCGGCCAGCACCGATCCATCGCACAGCACAGTGACTTTTTCAGAGATGGCACGGATGAAACCCATGTCGTGCTCCACCACCATCAGGGAGTGCTTGCCCTTGAGGGCCAGGAACAGCTCGGCGGTGCGTGCCGTTTCCTCGTCCGTCATCCCCGCCACGGGCTCATCGAGCAGCAGCAGCTTGGGGTCTTGCATCAGCAGCATGCCAATCTCCAGCCACTGCTTTTGTCCATGGCTCAGGTTACCCGCCTGGCGCGTGACGCTGTCGGTCAGGTGAATGGTGTGCAATACCTCGGCCAGCCGGTCAGACTGCGCGGAATCGAGCTTGAAGAACATGCTGGACGTCACGCCCTTGTGCGTTTTTAAGGCCAGCTCCAGGTTTTCCCACACGCTGAGCCGCTCGAACACCGTCGGTTTCTGGAACTTACGCCCGATGCCCAGGCTTGCAATTTCAGGCTCGCTGTGACGAAGCAGGTCAATCGTCGATCCAAAGAAGACCGTGCCTTTGTCGGGGCGGGTTTTGCCAGTGATGATGTCCATCAGTGTCGTCTTGCCCGCGCCATTGGGTCCGATGATGCAGCGCAGCTCGCCGGGGGCGATATCCAGGCTCATGCCGTTGATGGCCTTGAAGCCGTCAAAGCTCACATGCACGTCTTCGAGGTACAGGATGCGGCCATGGGTCACGTCCACCTGGCCCGGCGTGGCAATGCGCGAAAAGCCTGCGGCCCGCCCTCCCGATGCGGTTTGTCCCAAGGCAGCAGGCGCCAGCCTGGACTGCATGCGCCGTGCGCCCTCTTCCATCAGATCGGGCGTCATTGCGCAGCCCCTGGTTTGGTTGTCAGCTTTTTGACGAGGCCCACCACCCCATTGGGCAGAAAAAGCGTGACGGCAATGAACAGCGCACCCAGGAAATACAGCCAGAACTCTGGCGCCGTCACCGTGAGCCAGCTCTTGGCACCGTTCACGATGAACGCGCCAAGCATCGGCCCGATCAGGGTGGCACGGCCGCCCACCGCGGCCCACACCGCGATTTCGATCGAGTTGGCAGCACTCATCTCGCCCGGGTTGATGATGCCCACCTGCGGCACATACAGCGCCCCCGCCACACCGCACATCATGGCGCTGATGGTCCAGATGGTGAGCTTGTAGGGCAGCGGCGAGTAGCCCGAGAACATCACGCGCATCTCCGCATCGCGCACGGCCTGCAGCACACGGCCAAATTTGCTGCGCACCAGCCAGCGTGCCAGGATGAAAAACCCCAGCAGCGCCAGACCCGTCAGCACAAACAGCGTCATGCGCATGTTCTGCGTGGCCAGTGGCATGCCCAAAATGCGCTTGAAATCGGTAAAGCCATTGTTGCCGCCAAAGCCCGTTTCATTGCGAAAGAACAGCAGCATCGCCGCATACGTCAGGGCCTGCGTGATGATGGAAAAATACACCCCCTTGATGCGTGAGCGAAAGGCAAAGTAGCCGAACACAAACGCAATGACTCCCGGCACCGCCACGATGAGGATCATCGTGGCAAAGAAGCTGTCAGACAGCGCCCAGTGCCAGGGCAGCTCCTTCCAGTCGAGAAACACCATGAAGTCGGGCAGGTCGCTTTTGTAATTGCCGTCGCGACCGATCTGGCGCATGAGGTACATGCCCATGACGTACCCGCCGAGCGCGAAGAACAGGCCGTGCCCCAGGCTCAGGATGCCGGTGTAGCCCCAGATAAGGTCCATGGCCAGCGCGCAGATGGCGTAGCACATGATCTTGCCCAACAACGCCACGGCATAGTCGCTGAAATGGAACATGCTGCCCGCGGGCACCCACAAGTTGAGTACGGGCGCCACGGCGCACACCGCGATGAGCGCAACAATGAAAGCCGACCAGCCGCCGCGCGTGAGCAATGGCGCTGGTGCCGGGATTTGGATGGGGGTAGGAGATGGAGTCGTCATGATGGTATTGGCCTGGCCACTCAATCCGCTGTTCGACCCTTGACCGCGAAGATGCCCTGCGGCCGCTTTTGGATGAAGATGATGATCAGCACCAGCACTGCGATCTTGGCCAGCACCGCGCCCGCCCAGCCTTCCAGGAACTTGCTCAGAATGCCCAGACCCAGGGCGGCATACACGGCACCGGCCAGCTGGCCCACACCGCCCAGCACCACCACCATGAAGGCATCCACGATGTAGCTCTGACCGAGATCAGGCCCCACATTGCCGATCTGGCTGAGCGCGCAGCCGGCGAGCCCAGCAACGCC
>JBKCTS010000452.1:0-4391 GCA_046318695.1 Acidovorax sp. | reverse complement strand
GGCCAGGGCCAGCAGAGAACGGCGAGGAAACTGAACGGATGATGAAGGTTTGGCGTTCATGATTGGTAGATGAAAGAAGCAGCGGCAAATGCCGCGGTTGGTGAAAACGTCAAAAGCCTTGGCGTTGTAGCTGTGTCACGTGAGAGTTGCGCCTCGCGCCCGGTGATCGAGGCGTCGATGTTGACCTCGCTCATGTCATTGACGATGACTGGCGCGCGTCGGCCCTCGCGATTGCGCAGCACGTGGTTGAGCAGAGATGTCTTGCCGGCACCCAGAAAACCCGAGAGCACGGTGACCGGAAGGCGTGATTAAGGGATGCCATCTTAATGATAATGGAATCCCATTATCGTAACATGACAAAATCTGGCCTGTCTCAGTTTCACATCAAACCAACACATGTCCCAGGAACGCAGCACCCGCCAACGCGCCGCGATGAGAGCCGTCATTGAGGCAGCCGGGCGCCCCCTCTCTCCGCAAGAGATCTGTGCAATGGCGCAATCCGAGGTCCCAGGTTTAGGCACGGCGACCGTTTATCGCAATCTCAAGCTGATGGTGGAGGCTCGCGAAATCGAATCTGTGGTTTTGCCCGGCGAAGGGGCGCGGTACGAACCCACGCACCATGGTCATCACCACCACTTCCAGTGCAACGAATGCAAGCGCGTATTCGACGTGCATGAATGCCCGGGAGACTTGGACCGTTTGGCGCCTGAAGGCTTCACCGTCGAGCGACATGAACTGACCCTGTATGGGCGCTGCGATGAATGTGCTACTCCCAAGTGAGTGGCGCATGCGGGTGGCAGCGCTATGCAATTGCCAGAGCCGCTTTTGGCGCGCCCTGCGGTGTTGCTCCTCCTTGCCTGGCACCCCAACAGCAGCGCTGGCAAATGCATCCAACTGCCGTTTTTAGGTTGATCCAAAATATCGCGCTTATGCCGTACGTCGCCCAACACCTCGCCCAACCCCCGTCACGCGACGACGTGAACCGGATGGCAGGAGCCACCGTTGTCGAATTCGGCACGCCCTGGTGCGGCCATTGCCAGCGCGTGCAGCCGCTCATCGCACAGGCGCTGGGGAGCCAGCCGGACGTGGCCCACATCAAGGTGGAAGACGGCCCCGGCCAGCGCCTGGGGCGCAGTTTTGGGGTCAAGCTCTGGCCTACGCTGGTGTTTTTGAAAGACGGCAAAGAAACCGCCCGGCTGGTGCGACCGCAGACCGCCAGCACAATCAGCGACGCCCTGGCATCACTGACCGCAACGGGCACCTGAATCCAAAGCGAGCCAGCCCTAAGCCAAGGACGCCAAAGCGAAGCGGCTACTTGGCAACGTAATCGTGCCCCGCAGATTCGAGGGGGTGTGCAGGCGCATCCACCGCAGCGGCAGAAATGGCGCCGGGCACGGCCTTGCGCGCAAACAGGGTGTACATGGTGGGCACCACAAAAATGGTGAGCAGCGTGCCCAGCGACATCCCGCCCACAATCACCCAGCCGATCTGCGTGCGCGTCTCCGCACCCGCCCCCTTGGCCAGCGCCAGCGGAATGGCACCCAGCACCATGGCACCCGTGGTCATCAAAATGGGGCGCAGGCGCTGGGCAGACGCCTTGACCAGCGCATCGACCATCTCCATACCCTGCTCACGCAACTGGTTGGTGAACTCCACGATCAGGATGCCGTGCTTGGTGATCAGCCCCACCAGGGTGATGAGGCCGATCTGCGAATACACATTGATGGAGCCCCCGCTCCACTTGAGCGCCAGCAGCGCGCCAATCATCGACAGCGGCACCGACACCATGATCACCAGCGGGTCAATGAAGCTCTCGAACTGCGCCGACAGCACCAGGAAAATGAACAACAGCGCCAGCACGAACACAATGCCCAAAGCGCCCTGAGAGCTTTTGAACTCGCGCGAGGTGCCGTTCAGATCGGTGGTGTAGCCGGGCTTGAGCACCTTGGCCGCTGTGGCATCCATGAAATTCAGCGCTTCGCCCAGCGAATAGTCGGGCGACAGGTTCGCCGTGATGGTGGCCGAGCGGCGCTGCCCGAAGTGGTTAAGCTCGCGCGGGCTCACGCTCTCGCGCACGTTGACCAGGCTCGATAGCGGGATCATGGCCTCGTTGCGGCCACGCACATAGATGGAGTCGATGTTCTCGGGCGTGGTCCTGCCACGGGCCTCGGTCTGCACGATCACGTCGTACTGTTCGGCATCGCGCTTGTAGCGGGTGACGGTGCGGCCACCCAGCATGGTCTCGATGGCCTTGGCCACCACCTCCACGCTCACACCCAGGTCAGCAGCCCGCTCACGGTTGACCTCGATGCGCAGTTCGGGCTTGTTCAGGCGCAGGTCCACATCCGGGCCGATGATGCCGGGGTTTTTGGCCATCTCGGCCATGAAGGCCGCGGTCACCTTGCTCAGGTTCTCGTAGCTGTCCGATGTCTGGATCACGTAGGTGACGGGACGCGCGCGAAAGCCCTGGCCCAGCGAGGGCGGCGTGATGATGAAGGCATTGACGCCGGGCAGCCCGGCCACCTTGGGCTGCAGTTCGCGGGCCAGCTCCAGCGTGGTGCGCGTGCGCTCTTCCCAGTCCACCGTGCGGTAGATGACGCTGCCCTGCGCCACCGTCGGGTTGCCGATATTGGCAAATATGCGATCGAATTCGGGGTAGGCCTTGCCGATCTTTTCCAGCTCCAGCGCGTAGCGGTTGGTGTAGTCGAGCGTGGCGCCATCCGGCGCGGTGACGTTGGCCAGGATGGTGCCCCGGTCTTCCATGGGCGAGAGCTCCTGGCGCATGCCCGGGTACACCGCCACCAGCGCCGCGCCGCTGGCCACCATTACCGCCACCACCAGCCAGCGCGCCTGGAAAACCGCGCCACGCACGCCGCCGCTGCCCCCGCCGCCAGCACCCCAGCGCGCGGTGACCACCCAACGCAGCAGGCGACCATAGGCATCCGACAACGCGGTCAGCCAGCGCTCCATCGACCGGTCAAACCAGTTGGGCTTGGGGTTGTGCTTGAGCAGCAGCGAACACATCATGGGCGACAGCGTGAGGGCCACGAACCCCGACACCACCACCGCACCGGCCAGCGCCAGCGCAAACTCGACAAACAGCCGGCCCGTGCGGCCGGGCGTGAAGGCCAGCGGCGCATACACCGCCACCAATGTGAGCGTCATGGCCACGATGGCAAACCCGATTTCGCGCGCGCCCTTGATGGCGGCCGAGAACGGGTCCAGGCCCTCCTCGATGTGGCGGTAGATGTTCTCCAACATCACGATGGCATCGTCCACCACAAGACCGATGGCCAGCACCAGCGCCAGCAGCGTCAAGGTATTGATGGAGAAACCGGCCAGCGACATCAGCGCAAAGCTGCCCACCAGACTCACCGGGATGGTGATGATGGGAATAATCGACGCCCGCACGGTGCGCAAGAAGACAAAGATCACCAGCGCCACCAGCACCACCGCCTCGATGATGGTGGAGTACACGCTTTTGATGGATCGGTCGATGAACAGCGAGTTGTCGTTGGCAACGTCTATGCCGATATCGGGCGGCAGGTCTTGCTTGAGCATGGGCAGCATGGCGCGCACGCCCTTGGACAGTTCCAGCGGATTGGCCGTGGCCTGGCGGATCACACCGACCGAAATCGCCTCGCGTCCATTGAGCCGCACGCGGCTGCGGTCGCTGGCGGCGCCCTCCTCGACCCGTGCCACGTCACGAATACGCACCGGAAACCCGTTGACGGTGCGGATCACCACATTGGAGAACTGCGCTGGCGTCGCCAGATCGGTCTGCGAAGTCACACTGAACTCGCGCTGCTGCGATTCGATGCGGCCTGCGGGCAGCTCCAGGTTGTTGCGGCGGATGGCATCTTCCACGTCCTGCGTGGTCAGGCGGTAGCCAGCCAGCCGCTCCGGGCTCAGCCACACGCGCATGGCGTACTTGCGCTCGCCATAGATGGGCACATCGGCCACGCCCGTCACCGTCTGCAGGCGCGGTTTGACGATGCGGTTGACCAGGTCGTTGATCTCCAGCGGGCTGCGGGTTTCGCTGCTGAAGGCCAGCCACATCACGGGCGACGCATCGGCCTCGACCTTGGCAATCACCGGTTCGTCCACGGCGTTGGGCAGGCGGTTGCGCACACGAGCGGTGCGGTCGCGCACCTCGGCTGCAGCATTGTCGGCGTCCTTTTCCAAGCGAAACCGCACGCTGATCTGGCTTTGCTCGGCGCGGCTGATGGACGTGATCACATCCACCGCATCGATACCCGCTATCGAGTCCTCCAGCGGCTTGGTCACCTGCGACTCGATCACTTCAGCCGACGCGCCGGCATAGCGCACGCTCACGGTGACCACCGGCTCATCGATTTTGGGATATTCGCGCACGGACAAGCGTGTGAAGC
>JBKCTS010000451.1:0-1064 GCA_046318695.1 Acidovorax sp. | reverse complement strand
TAATAGCACAGTTCGAAATGCAGGAACGGCTTGTCGATCACCGCGCCCCAATAGCGGCCGTAGAGTGCATCGGGCCTGCCCCGTCGCCACTGAGCTACCTCAACATGCCCGCCATCATCTCGGCGGCCGAGGTGACGGACGCTGAAGCCATCCACCCTGGCTACGGTTTCCTGTCGGAGAACGCTGATTTTGCCGAGCGCGTCGAAAAAAGCGGCTTCCAGTTCATTGGCCCCACCCCCGAGTCGATCCGCATCATGGGCGACAAGGTGTCTGCCAAGCAGGCCATGATCCGCGCCGGTGTTCCCTGTGTGCCGGGCTCCGAGGGCGCGTTGCCCGACGATTCTGCGCAGATCCGCCGCATTGCCAAGGCGGTGGGCTACCCCGTCATCATCAAGGCCGCAGGCGGCGGTGGCGGGCGCGGTATGCGCGTGGTGCACACCGAGGCCGCGCTGGTCAATGCCGTGCAGATGACCAAGGCCGAGGCAGGGGCTGCGTTTGGCAATCCTTCGGTGTACATGGAGAAGTTCCTTCAGAACCCGCGCCACATCGAGATCCAGATCCTGGCTGACAAACACCGCAACGCGGTGTACCTGGGCGAGCGCGACTGCTCCATGCAGCGCCGCCACCAAAAGGTGATTGAAGAAGCGCCTGCCCCCGGCATTGCCCGAAAATTGATTGACAAGATCGGTGACCGCTGCGTTGCCGCGTGCAAAAAAATCAACTACCGTGGTGCCGGGACGTTTGAGTTTCTTTACGAAAACGGCGAGTTCTACTTCATCGAGATGAACACCCGCGTGCAGGTGGAACACCCCGTGACGGAGTGGATCACCGGCGTGGACATCGTGAAGACCCAGATCATGGTGGCTGCGGGTGAAAAACTGCCCTTCACGCAACGTCAAATTGAGATTCGTGGCCATGCCATCGAATGCCGAATCAATGCGGAAGACCCCTTCAAATTCACCCCCTCTCCTGGACGCGTGACGTCTTGGCACATGCCCGGAGGTCCTGGCGTTCGCGTCGATTCGCATGTGTACAACAACTATTTCGTGCCGCCCAATTACGAC
>JBKCTS010000450.1:0-2838 GCA_046318695.1 Acidovorax sp. | reverse complement strand
GGGTTGTGCTTGGCCCCGCCTTTTTTGAGCGACTCGTCAAACTCCTTGAGCAACTTGCGCTGCGCCTCAGTTAGCTTGACCGGCGTCTCCACGGCAATGTGGCAGTACAGATCGCCCGGATAGCTCGAGCGTATGCCCTTGATCCCCTTGCCACGCAGTCGAAACTGCTTGCCCGCCTGGGTGCCTTCGGGGATGTCAATGGCGGCCTTGCCTTGCAGCGTGGGCACCTCGATCTCGCCGCCCAGCGCCGCCATGATGAAGCTCACGGGCACCTGGCAGTGCAGATCATCGCCGTCGCGCTCGAAGATGTCGTGCTTCTTCAAGCGGATTTCGATGTACAGGTCACCCGGTGGACCGCCATTGGTGCCGGGCTCGCCGTTGCCGGTGCTGCGGATGCGCATGCCATCGTCGATGCCGGCCGGAATCTTCACTTCCAGCGTCTTTTGCTTCTTGATCTTGCCCTGGCCTTGGCAGGTGGTGCAGGGCTCGGGAATGATCTTGCCCGTGCCCCGGCAGTGAGGGCAGGTCTGCTGCACGCTGAAAAAGCCCTGGCGCATCTGCACCGTGCCTGCTCCCTGGCAGGTGGTGCAGGTCTTGGCGCTGGTGCCGGGTTTGGCGCCGCTGCCGTGACAGGTGTCGCAGGTGTCCCACGACGGGATGCGAAGCTGCGCATCCTTGCCGCGGGCCGCTTCTTCCAGCGTGATATCCATGGCATAGCTCAGGTCGCTGCCGCGATAGACCTGGCGGCCTCCCGCGCCGCGGCGCCCACCCTGCTGGCCGAACATGTCGCCGAAAATGTCACCAAACGCCTCGGCAAAACCGCCGAAGCCTTCAGTCCCGGCGCTGCCAGGGCCGCGCATGTTCGGGTCCACACCGGCATGGCCGTACTGGTCGTAGGCCGCGCGTTTTTGTGCATCGGTGAGCATCTCGTAGGCCTCCTTGGCCTCCTTGAATTTCTCCTCTGCGGCCTTGGCGGCATCACCCTGATTGCGGTCAGGGTGGTACTTCATCGCCAGCTTGCGATAAGCCTTTTTGATTTCTTCATCCGAGGCGTTTTTGGGAACGCCCAGGATTTCGTAAAAGTCTCGTTTGGACATGGTGATTCAGAACCCAGTGTGAACGGGAACGCCGCGCAGCCCCAAGAGAGCAATGCGCGGCGGCTCGGGTC
Source organism: Acidovorax sp. (assembly GCA_046318695.1). GTDB lineage: Bacteria > Pseudomonadota > Gammaproteobacteria > Burkholderiales > Burkholderiaceae_C > Acidovorax. The sequence goes on along the minus strand of JBKCTS010000450.1, from coordinate 1,670 downwards.
AACGGGGGCTCGCTCAGCCCTTCTTGACTTCCTTGACCTCGGCGTCGACCACGTTGTCATCGTGAGCGGGCTTGGCCGATGCGCCGGCCGAAGCGCCTGCGCCATCTGCGCTACCGGCGGCCTGCGCTGCCTGCGCAGCCTGGGACTCGGCGTACATCTTCTCGCCCAGCTTCTGACTGGCGGCCATCAGCGCAGTGGTCTTGTCGTCGATGGCAGCCTTGTCTTCGCCCTTGAGCGCGTCTTCCAGGGCCTTCACCGCAGCGTTGATCGCGTCCTTCTCGCCGGCGTCAAGCTTGTCGCCATGCTCGGTCAGGCTCTTGTTGACGGTGTGCACGGCAGCCTCGCCCTGGTTGCGAGCCTGCACCAGCTCCAGCTTCTGCTTGTCATCGGCTGCGTTGAGCTCCGCGTCCTTCACCAGCTTTTGGATTTCCTCCTCGGACAAACCTGAGTTGGCCTTGATGGTGATCTTGTTTTCCTTGCCCGTGCCCTTGTCCTTGGCGCCCACGTGCAGGATGCCGTTGGCGTCGATGTCGAACGACACCTCGATCTGAGGCAAACCGCGGGCCGCCGGTGGAATGCCCTCCAGGTTGAATTCACCCAGTAACTTGTTGCCACTGGCGATTTCACGTTCGCCCTGGAACACCTTGATGGTCACCGCAGGCTGGTTGTCATCGGCCGTCGAGAAGGTCTGCGCGAACTTCGTCGGGATGGTCGTGTTCTTGGTGATCATCTTGGTCATGACGCCACCCAGGGTTTCGATGCCCAGCGACAGGGGGGTCACGTCCAGCAACAGGACGTCCTTGCGGTCGCCCGACAGCACCTGGCCCTGGATGGCGGCACCGACGGCCACGGCTTCGTCAGGGTTCACGTCCTTGCGGGGTTCCTTGCCGAAGAATTCCTTGACCTTCTCCTGCACCTTGGGCATGCGCGTCATGCCGCCCACCAGGATCACATCATGGATATCGGACACCGACACGCCCGCGTCCTTGATCGCCAGGCGGCACGGCGCAATGGTGCGCTCGATCAACTCGTCCACCAGGGCTTCCAGCTTGGCGCGGGTCAGCTTGATGTTCAGGTGCTTGGGGCCAGACGCGTCGGCCGTGACGTAAGGCAGGTTGATGTCGGTCGAAGCCGAGTTCGACAGCTCGATCTTGGCCTTTTCGGCGGCTTCCTTCAGGCGCTGCAGGGCCAGCACGTCGTTTTTGAGGTTGACGCCGGAATCCTTTTTGAACTCATCAATGATGTAGTCGATGATGCGCTGGTCGAAGTCTTCGCCGCCCAGGAAGGTGTCGCCATTGGTTGACAGTACTTCGAACTGCTTTTCGCCATCCACGTCAGCGATTTCGATGATGGAAACGTCGAACGTGCCGCCGCCCAGGTCATACACCGCGATCTTGCGGTCGCCCTTTTCCTGCTTGTCCAGGCCAAAGGCCAGGGCTGCAGCGGTAGGCTCGTTGATGATGCGCTTGACGTCGAGGCCGGCGATGCGGCCGGCGTCGCGCGTGGCCTGGCGCTGCGCATCGTTGAAGTACGCGGGCACCGTGACGACGGCCTCGGTGACGGTCTCGCCGAGGTACGCCTCGGCGGCGCGCTTCAGCTTGGCAAGGACCTTCGCGCCGACCTCGGGCGGGGTGACGTCCTTGCCCTGGATCTTGAACTGCGAGTCGCCG
>JBKCTS010000449.1:0-5893 GCA_046318695.1 Acidovorax sp. | reverse complement strand
GCAGTATTTCGACAAAGAGACGAAACTGCACTACAACTACTTCCGCAGCTACGACAGCAGGACGGGGCGGTACACGCAGGGCGATCCGATTGGGCTGGATGGGGGGTGGAATCGGTTTGGGTATGTGGGGGGGGATCCGCTAAGATACAGCGACCCCAAAGGCCTGCAAGTCGCTCCCACACCGGTAGGACCAGTCCCGATAATTATTCCTCCCGGGTCGGGAAACATCAGTTACCCACCGCCGGATTTCGATCCCTGGCGCGACGGCCGTCCAGAGGTGCCGGTGCCTGTGCTGGACCCTCGTATTCCTAGAGGGCCAAGGCCACCAAATGACCCTGACGGAAATGGGGCATGCCGAAGAATGTACGAGTCTTGCATGACCGCTGCAACACATCGGGCATGCCCTGCGCCGTTCAAGCCACCGGCTATTGCTCTCTGTACAGCTGCTCTAATTTTGTGCGTAGGTACGTTAGGAGATTAACATGCTCACTTATAAATATGAGGAATTGGCTGGGGATTTTTCGCAATTAGTGACTATCGCTCAGTCAGGACAGCCGTTTTGTATCGAGGCTGAGGGAGCCATCGGTAAACGTATGCAGAGCTTCATTAAGAACGAGAATAATTTTAAAGCCAGTAAAAAATCAATAATGGATCGGTGGCGATATATCTGGGGAGGAATGCAGGCCGTTCACCTCCCAAATTTTTTACCAATCTGGAATCGCGCAATCATCAATGGTTATGTTCCCGATGTCGTTCAAGACCGCCATGGAAGCTACAAATGCACCTTTACACTGAAATCGGCTAAATCGCTATAATCCTCCGGGTCTTGGCTGGATATATAAATGCACCAAGCTGATGGCATCAAAAAAATCTGAATATCCAGTAGCAAACGAGGCCATGTCATTGGAAGAGTCGTTCCACAACTGTTTCCTTTACTTTATGGAGGCCGTTGATGTATTGTCCTTGGACGCAGCCGAACAGTGTGAGGCTATGGGCAACTTCAACGTTGCTTGGGAAATCCAGCATGATGTTTTCGATGGTGGGACTTCGCTCATCAATTGGCCAATCGACTACTTATCGCCGTCTGAAAAAGATGCGATAGCGCATGTAATAACGCCTCTTGAGGGGCTTTCAGACGGCGCATTACTAAGTGATAACCTGCGGGCAATGAGTCACCCATCTTGGGCCGATCTTCGTATCGCTGCAAAGCGTTTGCGCGTTCAACTGGATGATGCCGTCAAAAAGAATTGCAAGTTCTTCGATAACCAGAGATTGCAGAGATGAACTGCGTTATGAGGACCGTGCGGGTTTGCAGAGCGGGCCGGTAGCCGGTGCAGGCGCAACCGGTGCGCCCGGTGTGCTGGTCAGCACAGCGGCAGCGCGCGGTCCTTGTTGAGTGCATCCACCGTGCCCAGCAGTTGTTGCCAGTAGGTTGGCAGGGCGGACCAGGGCGCGCCGATGGCGAGGTTGGTGACGTACACCATGCCCGTGTTCATGCGTGGGCGGTCGGCCTTTTTGACGGCTGTCTGCATGTCGGTGCAGGTGCTGGCCGAATGGACCAGCATGCCCTGGGCGACATTGTTTTTGGCATAGACCCATGTGCTTGCGGGTTGGGGGTCCACGCTCTGGTATGAGGCTGCGTTGCCCGCAAAGGTGATCAAGGTGTCTGCGACGCCTGTGTAGGCGGCTACGGGGTACGCGCCCGGGTTGCCGATGAGGACGGGCGGCGAGGTGCTGGTCACGGCTGGGCCCATGCCGGTGGTCAGACCGTTGACGTAGGTGTAGATCTCCTGGAAGTAGGACAGGCGGCTGCTTTCGGTGGCCATGCCGTCCAGGAAGAATCCTTCCAGTTGGGCGGGGTAAAGCCGGATGTAGTTGTCGATGGTTGCCTTGACGTCGGCGACCGAGACCGTGCCATTGGTTGACGCGGTGGCAACGTAGCCGATGACCCGGTTGCTGGTGCCCGCGGCTGCCCTGAAGTTCTTGAGGGCGGTGGTCAGGTCGGTGTCTTCTTTGGTGGTTGCGGTCAGGATGCCCGCGTTGGGGTTGATGACTGCATTGATCTTGACGCCGGGGTAGCTGGCAGCGCCGCTGGTCAGGGCGATCCAGGGGGATGTGGTTCCGGTGGCCGTGAAGTAGGCCGGTACCACGACCTGCATGGCGGCCCGGGTGGGGCGCACGTAGTAGGTCAGGCTGTCGGTGGCCGTCATGGTGCCGACGCTGCTGGAGGCCGTAACCTGGAACGTGGCGGCAGGGGGCAGGCTGCTCACGCTCAGTGTGGTGCTGGCCACGCCCGCAACGGTGGTGGGCGCTACCGGTGCCAGCGTGCCAGCGCCCGATGGGCTGACGACAAACGTGGTGACCGTGCCGTTGGGGGCAGGCAGTCCGTTGATGACCACGTTGGCGGACAGTGCCTCCGATGCGCTGGGCTCCAGCACGTTGTTGGCGGGCTGCACCAGGCTCAGGCTGACGGGTGCCGGGGCGGGCGCGGGTGCGGGTGCAGGCGCGGGTGCTGGGGCCGGGGCTGGTGCGGGCGGGGGGGTGGTCTTGTCGGTAGTGCTGCCGCCGCAGCCCGCCAGTGCAGAGCTCAGGGCAAGCAGGGTTGCGAGTCGGGAGGTCATTGTGGCGGTTTGCATGGTGTTTGGGGTGAGTTGCGCGTTGCACTATTGTCGTGGGGCGACTGGCCAAGTCCAAGCGCCGAAAGCCTTGCTTTGAGCGTGAAACACCGCTCAGATCAGCGGATTGCACCCACAGGTCTGGCCCTACCATTTTGGGCATGTCATCTTCCATCCTCCGCATTCGATTGGTTGCGACGCTGGCCGCTGTGTTGATGCTGGCGGGCTGCGGCACGCTGGATGTTCCGCGTGCCGACAACTACCCCGCCACCGGCCAGAAGAAGGCGCGTGCGGTGCACCACTGGGATGTGCTTGCGGGCGATGTCGCGGGCCGTGTGGCCGAGAAAATCGCGCTGTGGCCCCCTGGCGAATATCCGGTTTACGTGACGGCTTCGGACAAAACCAGCTTTGACGTTGGCTTTCTGAAGCTGTTGAAGGTGCATTTGCTCAACCGTGGCGTGGCGCTGTCGACCGTGCCGACTGCGGTGGAGTTGGATGTGCAGACCCAGGTGGTGGAGCACCGTTCGGGTGAGCCCCGCAGCACGCCGCCCATCGCCGGCACCATGCTGGGCGTTGGGGTGGGGGTGTGGCGGGATTGGGCGGTGCACTATTCCGACCGTAATCTGCTGCCCGGTGTGGCCACCGCCCTGGGCCTGGGGGCCGGTGTGGCGCTGGACATGACGCGTCTGTACACGCGCGGGGCGGCTGCGGGTGGCCCTACGCGCACCGAGGTGCTCATCAGCACCAACCTGAAGTCTGCGGACCGATACCTGGCCGGTACGGCCGACCTGTACTACATCGAGCGCGAAGACGCTGTGTTGTACCTGCCTGAAATCGTTGTGCCACCGCCTGCCCCGACGCCCGTCAAAACCTGGCGGGTGACCGCCCCATGAGGTTCCCGTTGTTGCGCCCCGTGTCGCGGCCCGTGTTGCGCCGAGCCTTGCGATCGGCAGGGTACTGCGGCCTTTTGGTGACGGCCTTTGCGCTGCAGGGTTGCGTGGCCCACGGCGTCCACGCCTACTACTATGGCGATAGGCTGGGCGGGTCGCAGCCCGTGGACATCATCGCGCTCAATGAGCGCGCGGCCGATGCGTTGCTGACCAGCGCGCCCCTGGATGCACAGCAGCCTTTGCTGGTTGCCACGCTGGTCAGCGTGGACCGGGTGAACGAGTCCTCGCGCCTGGGCCGGATGTTTTCGGAGCAGCTCGCGGGTCGTCTGGTGCAGCGTGGCTTGCGGGTCAGCGAAGTCAAGTTGCGCGAGGCTCTGGTGTTGAACCGCGATCAGGGCGAGTTGTTCTTGTCGCGCGAGGTGCGGGAGGTCAGCCAGAGCCAAAACGCCCAGGCAGTGCTGGTGGGCACCTACGCGGTGTCTCCCGCTGTGGTGTATGTCAGTTTGAAGCTGGTGATTCCGATGGGCAACCAGGTGGTGGCTGCCCACAACTATTCGGTGCCGGTGGATGACAACGTGCGGGCCTTGCTGGCCGGACGATAGGGGTGCGGGCGGTTAGATCAGCGGCGTTGGCATGGTGCGCGCACGCTGGCAGCAACGCACCCACGCCCTCGCGCTGCCACCCGCCACGCAGCCACAGCGTTTGAAATGGCGGGGGGCAGGTCCACTGACGCTTTCAGTGCAGCATCAGCGCGCCAGCCGACTTGCTTTTGCCCGCGCGGGCGGGCGGGTTGCACAGGCCGCAGGTGAAGTGGCGGTTTTCGTACAGCTCGGTGACAAACTGGCCCCCACATTCACTGCACTTGGTGCGGGTGAGCATGCCTGCATCCACAAACTTCACAAGGCGCCATGCGCGTGTGAACGACAGCAGCGGCTCGATCTCTGCCGTGGCCACCTGTTCGTTGTACATACGGTAGGCCTTGGTCAGCAGCTCCACCGAATCCAAATCGACGCCCTTGGACAGGTATTCGTAGATGTTGAGAAACAGCGAGCTGTGAATGTTTTCCTGCCAGGTCAGGAACCAGTCGGTCGAGAACGGCAACTGGCCCTTGGATGGCGACTTGCCGGCGATTTCTTTGTACAGGCGAATCAGCCGTTCGTACGACAGTGTGGTCTCTGACTCCAGCACCTGCATGCGGGCGCCCATCTGGATGAGCAATGCGGCGCGTTCGATCTGCTTGGATTCGTTGAGAACACTCTTGGCAGGGGCTTTGGCGGCGGTGGGCATGGTGGGCTTTCGGTCAGGTGGGTGCGGGCGGGGCTTGGGTCGGCACGCTTTACAGCACTTCCGATACGCGGCTGGCCATCAGGATGTTGGCGTGCAGCGTGTTGGTGGCTTCGTTGCCCACCTTCTTGGCCGAATGGTTGGTCAGCAGGCTCCACACCAGGTTGTCGTCCACCCGGAAGCTGCAAAGAAGGGTGTTGCGGGAGGCCAGTTTCATGACTTGCGCTGCCGACAAAGATGCCAGAATATCGGCAGACTCTTCGTTCATGCCCAGCCGGAAAACGGCTTCGGCCTTGTCCTGGCGAATCAGGCTTTGGGCCAGCATCAGGTAGGTGAGATTGGCTTCACGGATTTCTGCGAGGATTTGCTCGTTGTTCATGGCGGCTTCCTTTCTTCCAGTGCCCGGTGGGTTGCGTTGTCTGCAGGCTGCAGGTTTTGCGTGATCCGGTGAAATGGATTGTGAAACTGGGCCAATCGAAAATTAAGTCGGCGTCTGGCTGTGCCGCTTGTCTGGTTCTGATGCGCGGCTTGTAGGAATTTGTCTTACAGCCACCGAAGGGAATGTTCTGCTGGCCCCAGCGTGTGCCTGCTGGCGCGCATGTGGACGCGGCACGTTAGAGGGCAGTGCGCCCCGGGCCGCCCCGTAATCTGCACCCGCGCAGTGGTGCGATCAGCCCCGCTCTACCGGCCGGGCCGGGTCGGAGCACCATTCACTCCAACTGCCAGCAAACAGGGCCGTCGTGCCCAGCCCGGCAATTTCCATGGCCAGCAGGTTGGGTACGGCGCTGACACCGCTGCCGCACTGGTGAACGACGCTGCGCGGGTCACGGTCGCCGAGCAAGGACTCGAACTCGGCGCGCAGCATGTGCGCTGGCTTGAAGCGGCCGTCTTCCCCGATGTTTTGGGCAAAAGGGCGGTTGAGTGCGCCCGGAATGTGCCCTGCCACGGGGTCCAGCGGCTCCACTTCGCCGCGAAAGCGCGCTGGTGCCCGGGCATCGATCACGGTCTGCCCCGGCTGGCCCAGCCCGGCCAGCACCTGCTCGGCTGTTGCAAGCTGGCGCAGGGGCGTGCCGAGCGAAAAATTCGACTGGAAGTGCCCTGGCT
>JBKCTS010000448.1:0-2582 GCA_046318695.1 Acidovorax sp. | reverse complement strand
GACTACCCGCAGTACGCTCAACCCGCCCTGCCCTGCTCCCCAGCAGGCCCGGGCCACGCGTTGGCCGACTGGCTGCGCGCCCAGGGACATGAACCGGTGTTTTTCACCAAAGAGGAAAATGAGGAACGCCGCCGCGGCCTGGATGCCGCGCTGCCCAAAAACTGATGACGATGAACCTACTGGACACCATGCACATCCACAAAGAAATCGATACCCGCGGCCTGAACTGTCCGCTGCCCATCCTCAAGGCCAAGAAGGCTTTGGCTGACATGGCCAGTGGGGAGTTGCTCAAGGTTGTGGCCACCGACCGTGGCTCGCTGCGCGACTTCCTGGCCTTTGCCAAGCAAACGGGCAATGAGCTGGTCGAGCAGCAGACCGAGGGCGAAGAATTTATCCACATCTTGCGCCGCCGTTGAGGCAGCAGGCAGCCGCGCCCTGTGCCGGGTGGCGTGTTGCAGCGGCAAAGCGCGTTGATGTTGACGCTCAATCCTCCGGGGCCGTGCTGGCTGCCAGCGGAGGATTTTTTGTCTGCGCTGGCAGATCGGTGCGGGCGATAGCCAGGCGCGGCTTACAGGCTCAAACCCTTCAGATAGGCCCGGAACTGTTCACGCACCTGCGGGTGCTGCAATGCCAGCTCCACCGTGGCTTCCAGAAAGCCTTCCTTGCTGCCGCAGTCGTAGCGCTTGCCTTGGTACTGGAAGGCATACACCGCCTCGTGCTGCATCAGCCGGGCAATGCCATCGGTGAGCTGGATCTCGCCACCCACGCCGCGGGGCTGGTGGCGGATTTCGTTGAACACGCCGGGCGTGAGGATGTAGCGGCCCGCCACGCCCATGCGGGAGGGCGCATCGGCGGCCTTGGGTTTTTCGACGATGCGCTCGATGCGCATCAGCGGGCCGCCTGCCGGCTCTCCCGCCACGATGCCGTACTTGTGCACCTGATCCTCGGGCACCTCCTGCACGGCAATCACCGAACGGCCCTGCTGGCCAAAGGCGGCCGCCATTTGCTTGAGCACGGGTTCCCCGTCCGGCGGGCCCACCATCAGGTCGTCGGCCAGCAGCACGGCAAAGGGCTCGTTGCCCACCAGGGGCTCGGCGCACAGCACGGCGTGGCCCAGGCCCAGCGAGCGGGGTTGGCGCACATAGGCGCAGTCCATGTCGTCGGGCTGCACCGACTGCACCAGGCGCAGCAGCTCCTGCTTGCCAGCCGATTCCAGTTCGTTTTCTAGCTCGTAGGCCGTGTCAAAGTGGTCTTCGATGGCACGCTTGCTGCGGCCGGTGACGAAGATCATGTGGCGGATACCCGCCGCGTAGGCTTCTTCGACCGCGTACTGGATCAGCGGCTTGTCCACCACGGGCAGCATTTCCTTGGGGCTGGCCTTGGTGGCAGGCAGGAAGCGCGTGCCCAGCCCTGCAACAGGGAACACGGCTTTGCGAACGGTGGTGGCAGTGGTCATGGGTTTCCTTGTGGCGGTGCAATGGCCCGGGCCGCCGGGGCCCGGCCAGGCCGGTGCAGGCGTGCCGTGGGCGGCCAGTATGGCCCGGCAGTCAACCCAGGCGCGCCAGTTGATCGCGCAGTCTGCCCAGGGTGGCCGTGAAGTCGGTCACGCGCTTGCGTTCCTGGTCCAGCACGGCGGCGGGGGCCTTGGCCACAAAGGCTTCGTTGCCGAGCTTGCCCTGGGCCTTGGTGATTTCGCCATCGATGCGGGCGATTTCCTTGGACAGGCGGGCTTTCTCGGCCGCCACGTCGATTTCCATGTAAAGGCACATGCGCGCCTCGCCCACCACGGCCACGGGCGCGGCCTGCGCGGCGGCGGCCCAGGCGGCTTCGTCGTCAAACACCTTGACCTCGCTGAGCTTGGCCAGCGCCTGCAGCACCGGGGCCACGCCGCGCATGAAGTCGGCATCGCCCACCACGAACAGCGGCAGGCGGGTGGAGGGCGACACATTCATCTCGCCACGCAGGGCGCGGCAGGTGTCCACCAGGCCCTTGACGCGGGCCATGTGGGCGATTGCGGCCTCATCGATCTTCTCGGGCTGGGCCTGTGGGTAGCGGGCAATGCTGACCGACTCGCCCTTGAGGCCCGCCACGGGTGCCACGGTTTGCCACAGCGCTTCGGTGATGAACGGGATCACGGGATGGGCCAGGCGCAGGATGGATTCCAGCGTGCGGATCAGCGTGCGGCGGGTGGCGCGCTGCTGGGCTTCGTTGCCAGTCTGGATCTGCACCTTGGCGATCTCCAGGTACCAGTCGCAGTACTCGTTCCAGACAAAGTCGTAGAGGGCGTTGGCCACGTTGTCCAGGCGGTATTCGGCAAAGCCTTTTTCCACCTCGGCCTCGGCTTTTTGCAGCAGCGAGCTGATCCAGCGGTCGGCCTGGCTGAACTGCATGTAGCCATGCATCGCGCCGCCGGGCTGGCACTCGGCCTTGGTGTGCTCTTTGAGGCCGCAGTCCTGGCCTTCGCAGTTCATCAGCACAAAACGGCTGGCGTTCCAGAGCTTGTTGCAAAAGTTGCGGTAGCCCTCGCAGCGCTTGCTGTCGAAGTTGATGCTGCGCCCCAGGCTGGCCAGCGCCGCAAAGGT
>JBKCTS010000447.1:0-6015 GCA_046318695.1 Acidovorax sp. | reverse complement strand
TGCTCGTTGCTGGCGGCGCTGATCTCGCCCATGATGTCCGTCACGCGGCGGATGGAAGCGACGACTTCCGTCATCGTGGCCCCGGCCTTGTCCACCAGCTGGCTGCCCTGCTCCACCCGCTCTACGCTGGCCATGATGAGGGTCTTGATCTCCTTGGCGGCCTCGGCGCTGCGCCCGGCCAGGCTGCGCACCTCGCTAGCCACCACGGCAAAACCACGCCCCTGCTCGCCCGCACGGGCGGCCTCCACCGCGGCGTTCAGCGCCAGGATGTTGGTCTGAAACGCAATGCCGTCAATGACGCTGATGATGTCGGCGATCTTGTTGCTGCTGGCGTTGATGCCCTTCATGGTCTCGACCACTTCGGCCACCACCTGACCACCCTGGGTGGCCACGGTGGATGCCTTCATGGCCAGCTGGTTGGCGGTGCGGGCGTTGTCGGCATTCTGGCGCACGGTAGAGCCCAGCTCCTCCATGGATGCCGCCGTTTCCTCCAGGGCGCTGGCCTGATGTTCGGTGCGGGCCGACAGGTCGTTGTTGCCCGAAGCAATCTCCGCGCTGGACGAGGCCACGCCTTCGGCGTTTTGGCGCACTGCGCTCACCGTGTTGGACAGGCTGTTGCGCATATCGGTAAGCGCATTGAGCAACTGGCCCATTTCATCCTTGCCACCGGCGGGCACTTCAGCAGCCAGGTCACCCTGCGCGATGGCCTGAGCGGCCCGCAATGCGTGGCCAGCGGGGCGGGTCACAGCGCGCGTGATGACCACGCTCAGCAGGACAGCCAGCGCGCCGCACACCACCAGGGTCACCAGCATCGCCATGCGCGCTGCGCCGAAATCACTGCGGATCAACTCCAAGGTCGACGCGGATTGATCGACATTGACTTTTTGCAACTCACCCAACGTTTGAGCCACCGCAGTAAACGCAGGTTCCGACTCGCCTGAATACACCTGGCGCAGTGCCTCGCCAGTGAGCTCCAGCGTCTCGGCCGTGGTGAAGTCCACCCCCTTGGCAATGTCCATCATCTTCGTTTGAACGGTGCTGTAAGCCGCCTTGCGTGTTTTGTATGCGGCAAAGGTCTCGCGCTCCTTGTCGGTATCCATCAGAGGCTCAAAGCTTGTCTCCAACTGGGCAATCTCCTTGGAGCGCAGGGCTACCTGATCGACCAAACTCTTGACCTCGGACGCATTGCGCGCGTTGACCAAGCCGGCTTCAGACAGGCGCATGCGGTTGTAAAGAACACTCAGTTCACCGGATTTCGCCACGCTGGGCAGCAGGTTGCCGGAGATTTGTTCGGCGTCACTGAAGATACGGTTCATCTGCGCCAGAGCGATGACCGCAAACACTGCCGTCAGCAGCATGATGGCCAGAAAGCCGGCGCCCAGCTTGGTGCCGACGCGCAAATCGGAAATTTTCATCATGAGTCTCCGGAAAGCAGCGGTAATTAAATCCTGACGGGGGCGTGGCGCGCGTGCGCTTGCCGCCTATGCAATGCACTGAAGTCTAACAGTCAGACTGCGCCCTGAAATGCTCTAAAACACCAAGTTTGTCCCCGCACATGGGCAGTGAGCGCAAGCAAAAGCAGCCTGCAGGCACGGGCCTGCAGGCTGCGGGGCAAGTCTTTGGAACGCCAAGACTCGCACTGCGCGAGGCCAGCATTCCGCAACGGCTTACGAGCTCTTCTTGAAGTTTTCGATACCGTCAGCCACTTCTTTCCTGGCGGCGTCCACGCCGTCCCAGCCCACCACCTTCACCCACTTGCCTTTTTCCAGGTCCTTGTAGTGCTCAAAGAAGTGCGCGATGGCGTTGCGGCGCATGGGGTTGACGTCATGAATCGTCTGCCAGTGGTCGTACATAGGCAAAATCTTGGAGGTCGGCACGGCGATGACCTTGCCATCCATGCCGGCTTCGTCTTCCATCATGAGGATGCCCAGGGGGCGGCACGTCACGACAACGCCCGGGTGCAGGGGATAGGGCGTGATGACCAGCACATCCACCGGGTCGCCGTCGCCCGACAGCGTGCGTGGCACATAGCCGTAGTTGGTGGGGTAGTGCATGGCCGTGGTCATGAAACGGTCCACGAAGATCGCGCCGGATTCCTTGTCCACTTCGTACTTGATCGGGTCGGCGTTCATCGGGATTTCGATGACGACGTTGAAGGTCTCGGGTGCGTGACTGCCAGGGGATACGTTGTTCAGGGACATGACTCAGAAGGGTGGATTTGAAAAACGGAAATCCACGATGCAATCGCCCCTGGTTGCCCCGGGCACTGCGCGGGACCAGCCCGGCGATGTCGGGATTAACCCTGATTTTAGGGCCAGGCTCCTTGCGCCTTGCTTGCAGCGGCTGGTTTGGCTGTAAATTCGATCTGTTGGCCAATCGGCTCTGCAGGACAGGGCACGAGGAAGCAACGCAGCGGGGACACCACCGATGCGTTGTCCCCCTTCGCGCATCATCCAAGGAGAATTGAATGGCTGCTAGTTCAGCATTGACATCCCCTATCGTCCTCGCACTCGTGTGCGGCCTGATCGCGGTGGCTTATGGCCTCTGGACCAGGAGCTGGATCCTTTCCAAAGACCCGGGCAACGCCCGCATGCAGGAGATTGCCTCGGCCATCCAGGCCGGCGCGGCAGCCTACCTTGCCCGGCAATACAAGACGAGTGGTCTGGTGGGCATCGTCCTGGCGATCCTCATCGGCGTGTTTCTTGACAGCACCACGGCGATAGGCTTCGTCGTGGGCGCGGTGCTCTCGGGCGCCTGCGGCTTTATCGGCATGAACGTCTCGGTGCGGGCCAACGTTCGCACCGCCCAGGCAGCTACCCAAGGCATCGGCCCCGCGCTGGACGTGGCCTTCCGTGGCGGCGCCATCACCGGGATGCTGGTGGTGGGCCTTGGGCTGCTGGGCGTCACGGCGTTTTACTGGTTCCTTGTGGGCAACGGCAACCTCAAGCCCACATCCAACCTGGCCACGCTGCTCAACCCCCTGATCGGGTTTGCGTTTGGCTCTTCGCTGATTTCGATCTTTGCGCGCCTGGGCGGCGGCATCTTCACCAAAGGGGCGGACGTGGGTGCCGACCTGGTGGGCAAGGTGGAGGCCGGCATCCCCGAGGATGACCCGCGCAACCCAGCCGTGATTGCGGACAACGTGGGCGATAACGTGGGCGACTGCGCCGGCATGGCCGCCGACCTGTTTGAGACCTATGCCGTCACGCTGATTGCCACCATGGTGCTGGGCGCGCTGCTGGTGGCCACTGCGCCGGTCAACGCCGTGGTGTACCCGCTGGCGCTGGGGGCCGTGTCCATCATTGCGTCGATCATCGGTTGTTTTTTTGTGAAAGCGTCGCCCGGCATGAAGAACGTGATGCCCGCCCTTTACAAGGGCCTGGCCATCGCCGGCGGACTCTCGCTGGTCGCGTTCTATTTCGTGACGCTGTGGATCATCCCGGACAACGCCATCAGCGCCAGCGGCAGCCAGCTGCGCTTGTTCGGGGCCTGTGCCACCGGCCTCGTCCTCACGGCGGCGCTGGTCTGGATCACGGAGTTCTATACCGGCACGCAATACTCGCCCGTGCAGCACATCGCCCAGGCATCGACCACCGGCCACGGCACCAACATCATTGCGGGCCTGGGCGTGTCGATGCGGTCCACCGCATGGCCTGTCATCTTCGTGTGCCTGGCCATCCTGGCGGCCTACCAGCTTGCCGGTCTGTACGGCATCGCCGTGGCCGCCATGTCCATGCTGAGCATGGCGGGCATCGTCGTGGCACTGGATGCCTACGGTCCCATCACCGACAACGCGGGCGGCATTGCTGAAATGGCCGAAATGCCCAGCAGCGTGCGCGACATCACCGACCCCCTGGACGCCGTGGGCAACACCACCAAAGCCGTCACCAAGGGCTATGCCATCGGCTCGGCGGGCCTTGCGGCACTGGTGCTGTTTGCCGACTACACGCACAAGCTCGAAAGCTATGGCCGGGCCATCAGTTTTGACCTGAGCGATCCGCTGGTCATCATCGGGCTGTTCATCGGCGGGCTGATCCCCTACCTGTTCGGTGCCATGGCGATGGAGGCTGTGGGCCGGGCCGCCGGGGCTGTGGTCGTCGAGGTGCGGCGACAGTTCCGCGACATTACCGGCATCATGGACGGCTCGGGCAAGCCCGAATATGGCCGCGCCGTTGACATGCTGACCAGCGCCGCCATCAAGGAAATGGTGATCCCCAGCCTGCTGCCCGTGATCGTGCCCATCGTGGTCGGCCTGGCCCTGGGCCCCAAGGCGCTGGGCGGGCTGCTGATGGGCACCATCGTCACCGGTCTTTTCGTGGCCATCAGCATGTGTACCGGTGGCGGGGCGTGGGACAACGCCAAAAAGTACATCGAAGACGGCCACCACGGCGGCAAGGGCAGCGAGGCCCACAAGGCCGCAGTCACCGGTGACACCGTGGGCGACCCCTACAAGGACACCGCAGGCCCGGCCATCAACCCGCTGATCAAGATCATCAACATCGTGGCGCTGCTCATCGTGCCGCTGGTGGTCAAGTTCCATAGTTGAACGGCACCCCGGTTCGCGCACCTGCCTCGCGAACCGGGCCAGAGCCTCGCTGCGCCGCGCCATCGGCGCGTGCCAGCGCAGCGGATAGCCCGCCACCATTTGCTATAATTACAATAGCAAAAAACCATTTACAGGCGAGCGCGATAGGCCTTTTTTTCTTCAAATTATCAGCCTCGTATTCCATCCGAGGGAACCATCACGGCCATGCAACTGAACTACATCGCCAACGCTGCGGTGCCGTCGTCTTCAGGCCGCACAATCCCGGTGATCGATCCGTCGGACGGACAGCCGTTCGACGAGATCCAGCGCAGCCATGCCGACGACATCGATGCGGCGGTGCATGCGGCGCGGCAGTGCTACAACGCGGTGTGGCACAAGCTGGCTCCCGCCGAGCGTGGCAGGCTGCTGCAAAAGCTCTCGGCCAAGATCCTGGAGCATGCCGATGAGCTCACGGCGCTGGAGCGGCGGGACTGCGGCAAGCCCACCCGGCAGGCGCGGGCCGATGCGATGGCGCTGGCGCGCTACTTCGAGTTCTACGCCGGTGCCTGCGACAAGTTCCACGGCGAGACCATCCCCTACCCAGACGGCTACAGCGTGCTCACCTGGCGCGAGCCGCATGGCGTGACCGGCCATGTGATTCCGTGGAACTACCCCATGCAGATCTTTGGCCGCAGCGTGGGCGGTGCACTGGCTGCCGGCAATGTGTGCGAGGTAAAGCCTGCGGAAGAAGCCTGCCAGTCACTCATCCGCGTTGCGCAACTGGCGGCAGAGGCGGGCTTTCCGGCCGGTGCGATCAACATCGTCACCGGCTACGGCCATGAGGCGGGCGACGCGCTGGCGCGCCACCCAGGCATTGCCCACATCAGCTTCACCGGCAGCCCCAGGGTCGGCACGCTGATCCAGCAGGTGGCCGCCGAACGCCATTGCCCCGTGACGCTGGAGCTGGGCGGCAAGAGCCCGCAGATCATCTTTGCCGACGCCGACCTGGACGCCGCCATCCCCGTCGTCATCAACGCCATCGTGCAAAACGCCGGGCAGACCTGCTCGGCAGGCTCGCGCGTGCTGATCGACTCGCTCATCTACGAACCCCTGCTCGCGCGCCTGGGCCAGGCGTTTGAAGCGCTGCGCGTGGGCCCCGCCGCAATGGACCTTGATGTCGGCCCGCTGATCCGCCAGACGCAGCAGCAGCGCGTATGGGATTTTTTGTCGGACGCGCAGGTTGCGGGCATCCCCATGGTGGCCCAGGGCGTGGTGGTGGACGAAGCCCCCGAGACCGGCTACTACCAGGCCCCCACGCTGCTGCGCGATGTGCCGGTGAACCACCGCCTGGCGCAAGAAGAAGTCTTTGGCCCCGTGCTCAGCGCCATGGCCTTTGAGGATGAAGACCACGCCGTGGAGCTGGCCAACGCCACACCGTTCGGCCTGGTCGCCGGCATCTGGACGCGCGACGGCGCGCGCCAGTTCCGCAT